>DASSBT010000086.1:0-10916 GCA_035698465.1 Agromyces sp.
GGCTGGGTGGGCGGTCGCGCCGCAGCGGCCGCGTCGTCACGCGAGGAGCACGATGAGCGATCAGCAGCAGGGGGCAGCCCCGGTCATCTACAAGGGCCTGGCCGGCGTGCCGGTCGACTACACCGCGATCTCGAAGGTCAACCCAGAGACGAACTCGTTGCTGTACCGCGGGTACCCGGTGCAGGAGCTCGCGGCATCCGTCACCTTCGAAGAGGTCGCCTACCTGCTCTGGTACGGCGAGCTTCCCGACGACTCGCAGCTCGCCGAGTTCGAGGAGCGCGAACGCAGCCACCGCGGCCTCGACCACGAGGTGAAGCGCATCATCGACGAACTGCCGCTCACCGCCCACCCCATGGACGTCGTGCGCACCGCAGTGAGCGTCATCGGCGCAAGCGACCCGAACACGGCCGACGACTCCCGCGAGGCGAACCTCGACAAGGCGATCCGCCTGTTCGCGAAACTGCCCTCGATCGTCGCCTACGACCAGCGCCGCCGGCACGAGCTCGAGTTCATCGAACCCCGTGACGACCTCGGCTACTCGGCGAACTTCCTCTGGCAGACGTTCGGCGAGGTGCCAGAGCTCACCGTCGTGAACGCATTCGACGTGTCGATGATCCTCTACGCCGAGCACTCGTTCAACGCGTCGACCTTCACCGCGCGCGTGATCGCATCGACCCTCTCCGACCTGTACTCCTCGGTCACGGGCGCGATCGGCGCGCTCAAGGGCGCGCTGCACGGCGGTGCGAACGAGGCTGTGATGCATGCCTTCGAAGAGATCGGCACTGCGGATGCCGCGGCCGCATGGCTCGATGCAGCGCTGGCCGAGAAGCGCAAGATCATGGGCTTCGGCCACCGCGTATACAAGAACGGCGACTCGCGCGTGCCCACGATGCGCGACGCGCTCGAGCGCATGGCCGAACACTACGACCGGGCCGACCTGCTCGAGCTCTACACCGCGCTCGAGCAGGCCATGGGGGAGCGCAAGGGCATCAAGCCGAACCTCGACTATCCGACCGGCCCGGTTTACCACATGATGGGCTTCGATACCGAGACGTTCACCCCGCTGTTCGTCGCGAGCCGAGTCACCGGCTGGACGGCACATGTCATGGAGCAGAACGCGGCGAACGCGCTCATTCGCCCGCTCTCGGTGTACAACGGCCCCGACGAGCGGCACGTGCCCGCGAAGGGGTGAGCCCGTGTCGTATGTCTTCCTCGAGATGACGATGACGCTCGACGGGTTCACCGCCGGCCGCGACGTGAGCATGGAGCATCCGCTCGGGATCGGTGGCGAGCGCGTGCACGCCTGGTTGTCGGATGGGCCAGTGGGCGAATCAGGCGTCGGCCCGCCGATTCCGGGTCTCGGAGCGCAGGGAGCCGCGGATGCCGCGCCCGACGAGGTCGACCGCAGCGCTGCCGCGCGCATGTTCGAGACCACCGGCGCGTTCGTGCTCGGTCGCCGCACCTTCGACGTCGGCGTCGGGCCCTGGGGCGACGACGAGGCGTTCGGGGGCCGCCCGTGCTTCGTCGTGACGAGCCGGCCGCATGAGCCCCTGGTGCGTGGCGGCTCCACCTTCGAGTTCGTGACCGGTGGCATCGTCGAGGCCATCACCCGGGCGAGCGTGGCGGCCAGCGCGGCATCCGTCTGCGTGCTCGGCGGTGCCGAGGTCGCTCGGCAGGCCCTCGCATCCGGACTCGTCGACGAGGTGCGGCTGCACCTCGTGCCCGTCATCCTCGGCGGTGGCGCCCGGCTGTTCCCCGACACCGCGCCGCGCCCGATCGAGCTCGAACCGCTCGCGGTGGAGCAGGGTGCGATGGCCACGCACGTGCGCTATCGGGTGCTGCGCGCGGCGTGATCGCGGGTCGGCCGCGCCCCGATCGGGGGGCATCTCCGCAGGCCGCGGCGGAGTAGCCTCACGTCAACGGCCGGCGCCGACCCGACGCCCGACCGAGGCCTCGTCCAGGAGGTCGCGACATGTCCACTCAGCCCGCGCACCAGTCGCAGCAGACCGGCCGCACGAACCGCCGACGTATCCCCGTCGTCGTGGCGACCACGGCGCTTGCGCTCGCCACGGTTGGCATCGCCGCGCCGGCACAGGCGGCAGACGGCAATGTCGGGGTGTCGGTGATGCTCGCGTCGCCCGACTTCTTCGGCATGGCCGGGGGCGAGACGCCGCCGGAGGGCATCATCGAGGTCTTCGATGCCACGGGAGATGGAAGCGCCCCGATATTGACCGTTCCGGCGACGGGCGGGCAGCCCTTCGGCACCGAGGTCTGGTTCGACCTGCCCGACGGGCAGTACAAGGTGCTGGCATCGGTCGACGGATACCTACCGAGTTGGGCCGGCTCCGTATCCGATGGGGGCGCCGACGCCGAAGTGCAGGTGCTCGAGCTCATCGACGACTACCACGGGTTCAGCGCCCCGCTGACCTTCTCGAATGCCGCGGTGGTCGACGTCGCGGCCGACGACGAGTCGGTGGATGCTCCCGCGCACGTCGGAGTGCTCGCCGGACGCTCGACGGCCTACATCGGCGGCATGGTCTTCTCGGAGGACTCCGCTGCGGCCGAGCAAGCGGATGTGGCACTGTATCGCGTCGGTCAGGGCACGCCGTTGCTGACGCAGGCCACCGATCGGGGCGCCTACGTGCTCGACGCCGTACCGCCGGGAAACTACCAGCTGCGGTTCACTGTGAACGGGGTCGATCAGTGGTGGCCGTTCGAGGCCGACCGTTCACGGGCGCAGGTGCTGAACATGCCGCAGGACGGCGGCGCGTGGGTGGCCTTGGATGGCGGATTCGCGACACCTGTCGCGAGCGACCCCGGACAGCACCTCGCGATCGTGGGTGACCCGGTCGAAGGCGGAGTGCTCTCGCTGCAGGCGAACCTGCCCGACCCGTTCGACGACCCGAACCTGCGCTCGACCGATCGACTCTCGGCGATCACCTGGTATCTCGACGGCATCGCGATCCCGAGTGCGACGGGCGCGAGTCTCGTCGTTCCGACCGAGGCCGTCGGCGGGGCGATCACGGCGTCGGCCGTGGCCGTGCAGCTGCTCGGCTACTTCCGTACGGCGATCTCGTCTGCACCGGTCGGCCCTGTCGCAGCATCCGCCCTCGAGCAGATCTCGCCCGCACCGATGCCCGTCATCGTGGGCACGCCGCAGGTTGGCGTGCAGCTGACGACCACCCTCGGCGCATGGGCGGCGGGCACCACGCGCACGTTCCAGTGGAGCCGCGACGGCGTGCCCATCGCAGGCGCGACAGGCCGCAACTACGTGCCCAAGGGAACCGACGCGGGAGGCACGTTGACCTTCACGGTCACGGGCTCGCTCGACGGCTTCCAGACGACGGTGCGAACGAGCGACCCGACCGCTGTGGTCGCCGACGGCGTGTTCGGCACGCCGAGCGCCGCGCTGAAGACCGACCGTATGGCCACCGCTCCACGAGTGGGTGACGCCATGCGCGCCGTGCACGGTGCTTGGACGCCGGGCGCCGAGACCTGGGCATACCAGTGGTTGCGCGATGGTGTGCTGATCGACGGGGCGACCGGCGAGTACTACACGGTCGAACCCGGCGATCTCGGCTCGACCCTGAGCGCGCAGATCACCGGATCGCGCCTGGGCTATGAGACCGCGGCCGTCGAGAGCATCGTAAGCGGCGTCGTCACCGAGGGCCTCTTCGTCGCACCTCGGCCAGTCATCACGCCGGCTCCGCAGGTGGGTGTCGAACTCTCGGCAGACCTGGGCACGTGGTCGCCCGCGCCCGACAGCCTGACCTATCGCTGGATGCGAGGCACGACGGTGCTCGGCACCGGAGAGATGTACACGCCGACGCCGGCCGATGCCGGACGCAACCTCCGAGTCGTCGTCACGGGCTCGAAAGACGGGTACCTCGACGCGCAGCGAGCGAGTGTCGCGGTCGCGGTGCTGCCGTAGCGCGGGTCGAAACCGCACAACTCGGGCGCGCGGCATCCGCTCGCTGCTGTGGCGACCAGCCAATCATGGAGTCTCGACCACGATTCCGTCATACAGTCGTGGACTATGCACATGTACTTCCGCACGATGCTGCACTTCTTCCTGGCGCGATTCGGGCCGAGGCTCGGTCATGGGGATGTCGCGCGCACCAACTTCATCACGCTTCCGACCGACCTCGACGTGCTGAACCACATGAACAACGGCGTGTACTTCTCGATCATGGACGTCGCGCGGTTCGACATGCTCGTGCGCAACGGCGTCTGGAAGGACATGCGCGACCGGGGCTGGTACCCGGTCGTGGCCAGCGAGACGATCACGTTCCGCAAGTCGCTCAACCCGTGGGACCGCTTCACGATCGAGTCGCGCATCATCGGCCACGACGACAAGGCCGTGTACATGGAGCAGCGGTTCGTGCGCCCTTCGGGGGGCGGTGCGAGCTCAGGGACTGGTGGTGCCGGCGTCCCGCAGATCTACGCGACCGGGTACATTCGCGCGAGGTTCCTGCGCAAGGCCGGCGGAACGGTGCCGATGGCCGAAGTCGTCGAGGCGTTCGGCGTCGACGGGTTCGACGGCATCCCCGAGTGGCTCGAACGTTGGGGTGCGGATGTCGCGCTGCCCGCTGCCCGCGCAGACGCACCCTCGGTCTGGCACTGACCCTCGAAGTCTCAGCGACCGGTCACTCCCGCGCCTTCGCCGGCACGACGACTTCCTTGATGATGAGCAGGATGCCGGCCGCGACCGGGATCGCGACGAGCGCGCCGGGCAGCCCGGCGAGCGTGCCGCCCGCGAGCGCCGCGATGAGCACGATCGAGCCCGGCACCTGCACCGCCTTGCTCATCACTTTCGGCGTGAGGATATACGCCTCGACCTGCATGTAGACGAGCATCGCGATGAGCACGATGAGCGCCGACAGCGGAGACACGAACAACGAGATCAGGGTCATGACGATGGTCGTGAGCACTGTTCCGATGAGCGGGATGAGCGTGATGAAGAACGCCGCGACCGAGATGACGAGCGCGAACGGCACGCCGACCGCCCAGAGCAGGATGAAGCTGAAGAGGGCGTTGAAGAACGCGAGCACGACCATTCCGCTGAGGTAACGGCCGACGTTCTGCATGATGCGCTCGGCGTATCCCACGACCCTTTCACGGTGCGATGCGGCGATGAGGGTGTAGATCGCCGCCTTGGACACGTCGAGCGTGGCCGTGAAGTAGATGGTCAGGATGAAGATGAAGAATGCGCTGGAGATGCCGCCGACGATCGCCACGCCGATGTTGAGCGCACCACCGCCGACCGTGGCCCAGAAGTTCGGGTCGCTGATGGTGGTGGTGATCCAGGCGTAGATCGTGCCGATGATGCCACCGGTGCCGGCCTGCGCCTCCTGGTACCAGTCCTGGGATTGCAGATTGGTGAGCATCTGCGGCACCGACTCGATGAACGATGCGGCCTGTCCGATCACGATCGGCAGGACGAGCCAGAGCATCCCGGCGATCACGAGGATGAAGAGCACGATCACCGTGACGATGGCGAGGCCACGCTTCATGCCGCGGCGTTCGAACCACCTCACGAGCGGATCGAGGCCGAGCGTGATGAAGATGGCGGCGAACACCGAGAACACCACACCAGAGATGCTGAGGATCGCGGAGACGATGCCGACGGCGACCATCACCCCGAGAGCCGCGATGAATGCCCACCTGAACGGGTGATTCGCCATCAGGTTGCCCGCGCGTGTCTGTCGACTCGTCTTCGGATCGGCCTCGCGGGCACGCCGCTCGATGCTCTTCACGGCGTCAGTCTAGGGGCGGCGTGCCGGCGGCAGGCGGTGGCAGGCCGCGGCAAGGCCGCGCCGCAGGCTGCGTCGGGGTCAGCGCGCTGCCGCGTCAGGGGTGCGCAGGTCTCTGTAGTGCTGTGCGAACGCCGGGTAGTACTGCTCCCATGCGGGCAACTCGCGCCCCGCGCGCACGGCGGCGAGCCGGTCGAGGTAGTAGTCCCAGCCGGGGCCCATGCTCGCGGCATCCGCGGGGTTGGGCATTCGCTGGCCGAGTGTGAGCGTGGTCATGCCGCCGCCCTCGACGAGGTGGCAGAACACACGGATGCCGGTGGGGCCAGGGCCTGAGTCGGCGAGGAACCGGTGCGGCGGTGCGCACTCGAGGATGCTCACATTTTCCCACTCGGCGCCCTCCTCCGCGGTCATGCGAAACCTGACGGCGCCCGTTTCGGGGCGCCCGGTGTAGGTGCCGATCCAGGCCTGCATCGCCGTGGGATTCGTCAGGCTGAACCAGACGTCTTCGATCGGCGCATGGAAGAGGCGATCGAACTGGAGGTAGAGCCCATCAGGCTTCAACGTGTAGTGGCCGGTCGGTTTCGCGGTCATGTCGCCCCCTGCTCGTCGTCTCCTCAGGCTAATGCGGTCCACGTGCTATCTCTAGAGCGACGGGCCTCACTAGAGTGACGCCATGGGTTCACAGGGAAGCAAGCCGCGCGCGCGGAGTGGGCAGGCAAAGGGACGAACGCAGGCGTCGACGAAGGCGTCGACGCAGGCCAAGGATCGATCGCACGAGGAGACGCTCGACCTCCACCGCGACAAGTCGGGACTCTGGGGCGCGCTCGCCGGCCTCATCGTCGCAGCACTCATCGCGGTGCCGCTCTCGGGCGCTTTCGCGTTCGCGACGCATCCGAACACGCAGCAACTGTTCGCCGGCCGGCTCTCCGATGCATCGGAGGGCGGCTACGTCGCGTTCTGGTGGATCGTCACGTTGCTGCTGGCGGCATTGCCGTTCCTGGTGGGCTTCGGCGTCGCGAAGCTCTCGGCGCGTTCGCTCACGATCGTCGGGGCAATCATCGCGGTGTTCGTGATCGCGATCGTCGTGCTGGGGCAGCTGTTCGTGTTCTGACGGTCAACGAGCGTCGGATGCCGCGTCGTGCACGTGCGCTTCGCGATCGGATGTCGCGTCCCTGCGGCCGCCCGTTGCGCCGTCAGCAACGCCACATGATTGCGCTGCGAACTGGCGTAACTGACGGATGGCCCGGCCGCCGGCGTTCCCACCAGCGCATTCGTCGGTCGACGGGTTGCGAACCGGCACACTGCCCGTGGCTCCTGTGACCGTCACCTGCCCGTGGCTCCTGTAACGGGCAACCCGCCCGTGACTCCTGAATCGAAGGACGCCCGACTGGACGCCGCACTGCGTCCTTGTTTTCAGGAGTCGCGCAGCAAGTCATCGTGGGCTCCCGCGGCTCTCGCGGCCCAACGCCTGGCGCCTCGGGAATCAAACGGCGAGACTCAGGCTCCGGATGCCTCGAGCACCGCCATCGCGGCATTGTGACCGCCGATGCCGCTCACCCCGCCACCGCGCACCGCGCCCGCGCCGCAGACGAGGATCCGCGGATGCCGCGTCGCCACGCCCCACCGCTCGGCGGGTGTCGTGAGCGGCGCGCCCTCTTCGGCCCAGGGCCACGACAGCGGCCCGTGGAAGATGTTGCCGCCGGGCATGCGCAGCGCCTCCTCGAGGTCGAGCGTGGTCTTCGTCTCGATGCAGGGCCGGCCCGCGGCATCCGTCGCGATCACGTTCTCGATCGGTTCGGCGAGCACCGAGTTCAGCGACTCGAGCACGGCCTCCTGCAGTCGCGCACGCAGGTCGTCGTTGCGGAACCGCTCGAGCAGCCGGTGCGGCACGTGCAGCCCGAACACCGTGAGCGTGTGCGCGCCCGACGCCGCGAGCTCGGGCGAGAGGATCGACGCGTCGCTCAGCGTGTGGCAGTAGATCTCGCAGGGCAGCGGGACGGGGATCTCGCCGCGCGTCGCGGCACGGTGGGCGGTGTCGAGCTGTGAGCGGAGCTCGTTGATGTGGAACGTGCCGGCGAACGCCGCCTCGGATGCCACCGACTCGTCACGCAGGCGCGGGAGGCGGGTGAGCAGCAGGTTCACCTTCACCTGCGCGCCCTCGGGCGCGGCGAGTCGGCGGAGGCGTTCGCGCACCACGGGCGGTACCTCGAGGCGGGTGTCGGGCACGAATGACGGCTGATCGCGCGGGGCGATCGGGGCGGTGTTTGTGGCCGTAGCCGCTGTGGCGGCGTGCCCTTCGACGGGCTCAGGGAACTCGACGGGCTCAGGCAACACCGTCGCACCGGACTCGAGCAGAACGTCGAGCACGGCGGGTGCGACGTTCGCGAGGATCGTGGCAGCGGATGCCTCGTGCTCGGCCCCATGCGCCACGAATCGCACGCGGCCCGAGGGGTCGACGGCGATCACTTCTGCGTTGGTGACGAGCGTCGCGCCCGCGTCACGGGCCGCCCGAGCCAGTTCGCCGCTCACGGCGCCCATGCCGCCGACGGGCACGTCCCAGTCGCCGGTGCCTCCGCCGATCACGTGATACAGGAAGCAGCGGTTGGCGTCGAGCGCCGGATCGTCGAGGTCGGTGAACGTGCCGATGAGCCCGTCGGTCGCGACGACGCCGCGCACGAGGTCGCTCGAGAAGCGCTCGCCGATCGTGCGGCCGAGCGGCTGCTCGATGAACTCGCGCCAGACTCGGTCGTCGCCGACCAGCGCGCGCGCCTCGCCGCGAGTGGGCAACGGTTCCGTGAGGGTCGGAAAGAGCCGCTCGGCGACGCGCGCGGTGTCGGTGTAGAAGGCCGACCAGGCATCGACGTCGGACTCCGCGCCGATCTGGGTGAACGCCGCGCGTGCTGCCGCGGCATCCGCTTCGACGTCGACCAACAGGCCGCGCGCCGGGTCTGCCGGGTCGGGAGTGTACGACGAGTAGCGGCGTCGCACCAGCCGCACGTCGAGGTCGAGGTCGTCGACGATGCGCTGGGGGAGCAGGCTCACCAGGTAGGAGTATCGCGACAGGTGCGCGTCGACGCCCTCGAAGGCCCCGGCCGAGACCGCAGCCCCGCCGAGGTGGTCGTCGCGCTCGAGCACGAGCACGTCGAGGCCGGCGAGGGCGAGGTAGGCGGCCGCGGTGAGGCCGTTGTGGCCTCCGCCGACGATCACGACGTCGTGATGCTGGGACTTGCGCTGCTCAGAGGGCATCCCCCGAGCGTAATCGAGCGCCGTTCCCGTTCCGGGGGTGCGTTTCGGCCAGCTGCGTGGCCGGGTGGCGGTACCGATGACCGGAAAGCACCCCCGGAACGCTGGGTTTCGAGACGCTCGCTTCGCTCGCTCCTCAACCCGCGACTGGCTGCTCAGCGCGCGCGGCGCATGCCACGCACGCCGAGCCCGATTCCGACTGCGCAGGTTGCGACCGCGGCGACGATGCCGCCGATGACGGCCGGGGCACCGAAGTCACCCGCGAGCAGCGCGCGCTCGGCGCCGACCAGGTAGCTCAGCGGGTTGACCGCGGCGGCGACCTGCATCCACGCGGGGCCGTCTTCGAGCGGAAGCAGCATGCCCGAGAGGATCATCAGCGGGAACAGCAGCGTCTGGTGCACCATCCAGAACATCCAGTCGCGGTTGCGGCAGGCGAGCGCGAGCCGATAGCTCAAGGCGCCGAAGCCGATGCCGAAGACGGCGAGCACGGCGAGGCCCGCGATGAGTCCGGGCACATCGAGCCTGAAGCCGAACGGCACCGCAACCAGCACCACGATCGTGCCCTGGATCGTGAGCGGCACGACCTCCTTGAGGGCGCGCCCGACGAGCAGTGCGCTGCGTGAGAGCGGGGCGACGAGGGTGCGCTCGTGCGATCCGGTCTGCATCTCGAAGAGCAGGTTCGCGCCCGTCGACGCTGTGCCGAACAGGGCGACCATCACGAGGATGCCGGGCACGAACCACTGCAGCGTGCCCGCGACGTCGCCGCCGGCCGCGCCGATCAGCAGCGGCCCGAAGAGGCCGAGGAAGACGAGGGGTTGCACGAGCGAGAAGATGACGCTGAACGGGTCGCGCACGAGCGGGCGTGACTCGCGCACGAAGACCGTGGCGGTGTCGTGCACGAATCCGGTGGGGCGGGCGGATGCCGCGGTGGCGGCGGTTGCGATGGTGGTCATGATGTACTCCTTCGTTTCGTGGGTTGAGGAGGTCGCTCTGCGACCCGTTTCGTGGGTTGAGGAGGTCGCTCTGCGACCGTCTCGAAACCCGGTTCGATCGGCAGGTGGGTTTCGAGACGCTCGCTGCGCTCGCTCCTCAACCCGCGGGGTGGTTTCGACAGGCTCAACCCACGGAGACGAGATCGGGCGCGGCATCCGCCGGGGCGGTATCCGCGGTCTCGGGCGCCGCGGCCTCCTCGCGGAGGCTGCGGCCCGTGAGGGAGAGGAACACGTCGTCGAGCGTGGGCTGGCGGTGCGTGGCCGCGACGACGTCGAGTCCCGCGTCCGACAGTGTGCGGATGTAGCCGGGCAGGGCGCGGTCGCCGCCGGGTGCCGTGACGGTCACCACGCGGGCATCGGCCGCGTCGACCTGGCCACCGATGCGGGCGGCGGCGGCAGCGGCATCCGTCGCCGAATCGAACGTGAGCGTCACGCGGTCGCCGCCGAGCGATTCCTTGAGCGTCCAGGCGGTGTCGTCGGCGATGACGGCGCCGTGGTCCATGACCATGACGCGCTCGGCGAGCTGGTCGGCCTCGTCGAGGTAGTGCGTGGTGAGGAAGATCGTCGTGCCGGTGGCGCGACGCAGGTCGACGATGTGGTCCCACAGGTTGGCGCGGCTGTGCGGGTCGAGGCCCGTCGACGGCTCGTCGAGGAACAGCAGCTCTGGCCGGTGGATGAGCCCCAACGCGATGTCGAGCCGACGCTTCTGGCCGCCCGAGAGTGACTGCACCTGGCGGTTCGCGACCTGGCTGAGCTCGAGCGACTCGATGAGCTCGGCGGCCCGCGCGCGGGTCTCGCGGCGGCCCATGCCGTAGAACGCGCCCTGCGCGTGCAGCTCGTCGCGCACCCGCTGCGTGTGTCCGCCCGAGCTGCCCTGGCCGACGTAGCCGATGCGCCGGCGAACGCCCGCTGGATCGTGACGGATGTC
>DASSBT010000087.1:0-2436 GCA_035698465.1 Agromyces sp.
AGCGACGCCGAGTCGAGCGTTCGATGTTCCTGCTGCGCGAACATCACCGCACGGTGACCGAGGTCTGCTTCGACGTGGGCTTCAGCAGCGTCGGGACGTTCAGCCGAACCTTCCGGGAGATCGTCGGGCAGACGCCGAGCGCGTATCGGGAGGGGCATGGACCGATCGTGTCACCCCACTGCGTCCAACTTGCTGCCATGCGACCGTGAAGCAGCGTCGCGCCCAGGCACAGCACGTTCGGAGAAGCCACTCCGAGTGACGGCTGCATACAATCGGGCTCATCACGAGAACGGAGCTGGAGAACACGATGATCACCGCACTGAATGTCGCTTCCATCTATGTCCTGGACAAAGATGAGGCGCTCGATTTCTATGTCGACAAACTGGGCCTTGAGAAGGGCAATGACGTGCAGCAGGGCGACTACCGGTGGCTCACCGTTCGCGTCCCCGGAGACGGAACCACCGAGATCTCCCTCGAGCAGCCCGGCCCGCCGCTACACGACGAAGCGACGGCTGACCGAATCCGCGAGTTGATCACCAAGGGCGCGCTGAATGGCCTGGTCTTCATCACCGACGACGCGCGAGCGATGTACGACACGCTCCGCGAGCGCGGCGTCACCGATTTCACCCAGGAGCCGACCGAGCACTTCTACGGCACTGACATGGGCGTTCGAGACCCCTTCGGCAACCCGATCCGGATTCTGCAGCAGGGAAAGGCCGCCCAACGCTCAGAGACGACCTGACCCGGGTTCGACGAGCGTAGCGACGGGCACGTCAGGCCGAGCCGCTCCACGGCGCAGGCGCGAGCACCCAGCAGATCTCCGCGGGCGCGTCGTCCTCGGCGCGCCAGGTGTGCGGCGTGCGGCCGGGAAAGGTGAGCGCGTCGCCCTCCTCCAGCCGAACCGACCGATCGGGAAAGCTGACGGTGACGGCACCCGCGATCACGTGCAGCACCTCGACGTCGCAGTTCACGGTGTAGAGCTCGTGCCCCCCGTGCGCACCCGCCTCCAGCGTCGAGCGCAGCAACTGAACCCGCTCCTCGCCCCGCGGTGACATCAACAACTCGCTGACGCCCACGCCACCGAGGTTGATCTTCGGGGCATCCGCTCGCGTGACCTTCTGCACCTCGGGTTCGGCGAACAATGCTCCGACCGGCAGCGAGAGCACCTGGCAGAGCTGCACGAGGGTCGCCACACTGGGCGACGCCTCATCGCGTTCGACGCGGCTGAGGAAGCCCTTCGACAGCCCGCTCGCCTCGGCGACCTGCGCGAGCGTGAGGTTCTGCGCGACCCTGGTATTGCGGAGCTTCGCACCGATCGGCGCATTTCCGACGTCGGGCGATGGATGGATGGGGCGCATCATCGGCTCCTCGCTCGGGTGCCTTGACGGCAGCAGCGGCACAGGCCTACAGTGGCCTCAGGTTTTCTCAACAGTACTGGATGTTTCGTAATATGCAACCTTCTTCGTACGACTCGGATGCCGCGGCATCCGCCCCCGAGCCCATCGCCGAGCCGGCCGACGGCATCCGCGGGCCGGTCGACGCAAGCGTCGTGCCGCGCTTCGCCGGCATCGCGACGTTCGCGCGCCTGCCCCGACTCGACGAGGTCGGGCGAGCTGATGTCGCGGTCGTCGGCGTGCCGTTCGACAGCGGGGTCAGCTACCGACCGGGCGCCCGCTTCGGCCCGGCGCACGTGCGCGAGGCATCCCGGTTGCTGCGTCCCTACAACCCCGCGCAGGACATGTTCCCCTTCGGCGCGCAGCAGGTGGCCGACGCCGGCGACATCGCCGCCAACCCGTTCGACATCGCAGAGGCCGTGCGCCAGATCGAGGCCGGCGCGACCGAACTCGCCCGGCATGCGGGCAGGCTCGTCACGATCGGCGGCGACCACACCATCGCGCTTCCGTTGCTGCGGGCGGTGCACGCCACGCACGGCCCGGTCGCGGTACTGCACTTCGACGCGCACCTCGACACGTGGGATACCTACTTCGACGCGCCGATCACGCACGGCACCCCCTTCCGGCGCGCATCGGAGGAGGGCCTCATCGACCTCACCGCGAGCATGCACGTGGGCATCCGCGGCCCGCTCTACGCGAAGAGCGACCTCGACGACGATGCCCGTCTCGGCTTCTCCATCATCACGAGCGAGTACCTCGAGGAGCACGGGGTCGCTGCCGCGATCGACCGTCTGCGTGCCCGCATCGGCGACGCACCGCTCTACGTCTCGATCGACATCGACGTGCTCGACCCGGCGCACGCACCCGGCACCGGCACGCCAGAGGCCGGGGGGCTGACGAGCCGCGAACTGCTTCGCATCATCCGCGCACTCGCCGACCGCAACATCGTCGGCGCCGACATCGTCGAGGTCGCCCCGGCCTACGACCACGCGCAGCTCACGGCCGTCGCGGCGAGCCACGTCGCCTACGAGCTGATCAGCGC
>DASSBT010000088.1:0-18301 GCA_035698465.1 Agromyces sp.
CGTCGGAGTAGCCGAGCCAGCCCGGTGTGGTCGTGTACGCGGGGTAGCCGCGCTCGAGGAGTTGCGCCGTGCGTTCGGCGCGACCCGGTTCGGCCGAACGGAGGATGGCGAGCGCCTCGTCGGGGGTGAGCGCGTCGGTGAGGTAGCGGAAGTCGACGACGGCCACGAGCTCTTCCGGCGACATCGTCGAGAGGAGCTGCCAGAGCGGCACGCCGGCGCGCTTGGCCTTCAGGTCCCAGAGGGCGTTGATCGCGGCGCCGATCGCCATGTGCATGACGCCCTTCTCGGGGCCGAGCCAGCGCAGTTGCGAGTCGTGGGCGAGCAGTCGCCACGCGCTGCCCATGTCGCCGAGCAGCGCTTCGACGTCCTGTCCGAGCAGGTGTTCGCGGAGGGCGTCGAGCGCCGCCACCTGCACGTCGTTGCCGCGCCCGATCGTGAAGACGAAGGCGTGACCCGCGAGGCCGTCTGCGGCATCCGTTCGGATCGTGAGATAGGCCGCCGAATAGTCAGGGTCGGGGTTCATCGCGTCCGACCCGTCGAGTTCGAGGGAGGTCGGGAAGCGGATGTCCCGGGTATCAACGCTGACGATGGTGCTCATGACGTCCTTTCGTGGCAGACCCGAGCATAAACATCGGATGTCTCGACTGTCAACCCGCGAAGATGTGCAAGAATCTGGGAAGAATCCCGCAGGTCGGCCGCAGAGAGTTCTGATGTCCTGCCCGCGACGACGACGAGAGGACCAACATGCGATTCGCCCGACTCGGCCCGGCCGGAGCCGAGATACCCGTCGTTCTCGATGGCGACCGCGCCTTCGACCTCCGCGCGATCACGCCTGACATCGACGGCGCATTCCTCGCCGGCGACGGAATCGCCCGGGCGAAGGCGGCACTCGATGGCGGCACCCTCGGCGAGGTGGCGGATGCGGCATCGCTGCGCATCGGCGCCCCCATCGCCCGCCCGTCAGCCGTGTACTGCATCGGCATGAACTACGCCGCACATGCCGCCGAGTCGGGCTCCGCGCCGCCCACCCAGCTCGTGATGTTCATGAAGTCGCCGAACACGGTCGTCGGGCCGTTCGACGACGTCACCATCCCGCGCGGCAGCACCAAGACCGATTGGGAGGTCGAGCTCGGCGTCGTCGTCGGGAAGCGGGCGAGCGCACTCGATTCCCCGGTCGAGGCCCGCGCGCACATCGCCGGCTACGTCACCGCGAACGACCTGTCGGAGCGCGACTGGCAGCTCACCGTCTCGGGCGGTCAGTGGTCGAAGGGCAAGAGCGCACCGGGCTTCTGCCCGACCGGCCCCTGGCTTGCGACCGTCGACGAGATCGACGCCGACGACGTGCGACTGCGCAGCTTCGTGAACGGCGAACCGCGACAGGACTCGCGCACCCGTGACCTCATCTTCGGCCTCGACCGAATCGTATGGGAACTCAGCCAGGTGCTCGCGCTCGAGCCGGGCGACTTGATCCTCACCGGCACGCCCGAGGGTGTCGCGCTCTCGGGGCGCTTCCCCTACCTCGCCGCCGGCGACATCGTCGAACTCGAGATCGATGGCCTCGGCCGCCAGCGCCAGCGTTACGTCTCGGCCTGATCGAAAGGAACCACCAACCCATGAGCCACGACTTCACCGGCCTCGTCGCGATCGTCACCGGCGGGGCATCCGGCATCGGCGCCGCGATCGCCGAACGCCTCCGCGATGGCGGCGCGAAGGTCGCGGTGTTCGACCTGCAACCGGATGCCGCGGCGCACGCCGATCTCGCCGTCGCCGTCGACGTGGCCGATGATGCGAGCGTGCGCTCGGGCGTCGACCGGGTCGTCGGCGAGTTCGGCCGCATCGACATCGTGGTGAACAACGCAGGCATCGGCGCCCAGGGCACCATCGAGTCGAATCCCGACGACGAGTGGCGGCGCGTGCTCGACATCAATGTCGTCGGCATGGTGCGCGTCGCACGGGCCGCGCTCCCGTACCTGCGCAGCTCGCCCTCGGCGGCGATCGTCAATACCTCGTCGATCGCCGCGACCGCCGGGCTGCCCGAGCGCGCGCTCTACAGCGCGAGCAAGGGCGCGGTCGCGGCGCTGACCCGTGCGATGGCGGCCGATCACCTGCGCGAGGGCATCCGCGTCAACGCCGTGAACCCGGGCACCGCCGACACGCCGTGGGTCGGGCGGCTGCTCGATTCCGCCGCCGACCCCGCGGCCGAGCGCGCCGCCCTCGAGGCGCGCCAGCCGCACGGACGACTCGTCTCAGCCGATGAGGTCGCCGCCGCGGTCGCCTACCTCGCAAGCCCCGCTGCCGGCTCGACGACCGGCGTCGCGCTCGCCGTCGACGGCGGCATGCAGGAGCTGCGCCTCCGGCCCGAGGCTCGCTGAGCTCACCCGCTCGCGGTCCCGGGCGCGCCAGGGCGTAGTGCAGACGCGATTCGGCCCACCTCGCCTCTCGCCCGCTCCATCTCGCGGATGTCGCGCTCGAATGTCTCGATACGACCGTCGAGTGCGTCGTCGAGCGCGCGGTGCGCCGACAGGATGTCGAGATCCGCTCTCGCAGTGGCGACGGCTCCTGCGAGCGCGGCGATGAGCGCTTCGACGGCGACGATCAGGTCGGCCTCCACGTTGGTGTTGCCGATCGCCGCAAGCAGCCGCGCTTCGTCGATGAGGGACGCCGCGAGCCTGCCGACCGCGATCGATGACGCCGTCGCGTCGACGGTGGTGGCGCGCACGGCGCCCTCGCGGTCGGGGCCATCGTCCATCGCCAGGGCCGCTCCGAAGGCCGCGGACCGCTCGCCGTCGGTCTCCGCCGCCGACGTCGCCCGACGCCTGACCCGGTCGAGCCTCTCGGCCGCGCGGCTGCTTCCCGGTTCATCGGTCGAGTACGCCGCGACCATCCCGAGGAGCGCGGCGGAGATGGCGGTCATCACCGCGCACGCCGCGCCGCCGCCCGGCGCACCATGCGCCTGCGCCAGCCGGTCCAGCCACTCGTCGAGCGGTGTCGCGCCGGCGACCAGGTCGTCGTCTGTGCCCATATCGACCACCCTAAGTTGCCGCCTGCGGTGTCGCCCGGCCGCGGCATCCGGTATGAAGAGAGCATGAAGCACGGTCGCCAGGGTCACGTGCCGACCCGTACGAGACGATGACCGAAGAGCGCGACGCCCTCATCGCCGCGGTGCGCGAGTTCGCAGGGACTGAGCTCGCGCCGAACGCGGCGCGCTGGGATGCGGAGAAGCACTTCCCGATCGACACGCTGCAGCGCGCCGGCGACCTGGGCCTCGGCGGGGTGTACGTGCGCGAGGAGTTCGGCGGGTCGGGGTTGTCGCGGCTCGATGCCGTCGCGATGTTCGAGGAACTCGCCAAGGGCGACACGACGATCGCGGCGTACATCTCCATCCACAACATGGTCGTGTGGATGATCGACACGTTCGGCGACGATGCCCAGCGTGAGCGCTGGGTCCCCGGCCTTGCGGCGATGACCGCCTTGGGGAGTTACTGCCTCACTGAACCGGGTGCGGGGTCGGATGCCGCGGCGATCACGACCTCGGCCCGCCGCGACGGCGACGACTACGTGATCAACGGCGTCAAGCAGTTCGTCTCGGGCGCGGGGTCGTCGGCGGTGTATGTCGTGATGGCGCGCACTGGGGAACCGGGCGCCAAGGGGATCAGTGCGATCGTCGTGCCCGATGGAACCGCCGGGCTGAGCTTCGGGCGGAACGAGCAGAAGATGGGCTGGAACGCCCAGCCGACCCGGCAGGTCGTCTTCGACGGCGTGCGGGTGCCGGTGTCGAACCGGCTGGACGTCGAAGGCGCAGGGTTCGGCATCGCGATGAAGGGACTCGACGGAGGCCGACTGAACATCGCCGCATGCTCGCTCGGCGGGGCCCAGTGGGCGCTCGAGCAGGCGCTTCGGTACGTGCACGAGCGCGAGGCCTTCGGCGCGCCGCTCGCCGCCAACCAGTCGATCGTGTTCACCCTCGCCGATATGGAGACCGAGCTGCAGGCGGCGCGTGCCCTGCTCGAGCGCGCAGCGGGCAAGCTCGACGAGGGGGCATCCGATCTCGTCCCGGCGTGCGCCATGGCGAAGCGGTTCGCAACGGATGCCGCCTTCCACGTCGCGAACACGGCGCTGCAACTGCATGGCGGGTACGGCTACCTGCATGAGTACGGAATCGAGCGCGTGGTGCGCGACCTGCGCGTGCACCAGATCCTCGAGGGCACCAACGAGATCATGCGACTGATCGTCGGTCGGAATCTCGTGAACCGATTGTAGGGTCGACACAATCCACACGGTCGCGCTGAGTTAGGCATGATTAACTGGTGCTGGTTGGCGCTGCTGCTCACCGGCTGAGGAAAGGACCCGGGCCCGATGAAGATCATCGTCCTCGTGAAGGAGGTCCCCGACACGTACGGGGAGCGCAAGCTCGATCTCGAGACAGGGCTCGCCGACCGCGACGCGAGCGAAGCCGTGCTCGACGAGATCAGCGAGCGGGCGCTCGAGGTGGCGTTGTCGTACGCCGACTCCGCCGGCGGCGCCGAAGTCGTCGTGCTGTCGATGGCGCCCGAGAGTGCCACCGCGACCATCCGCAAGGCACTGGCGATGGGCGCGGCATCCGCAGTGCACGTCACCGATGCCGGCCTCGCCGGAGCCGACCTCGGCCTGACCGCCCGCACCCTCGCTGCGGCGATCCGCCGCACCGGGTTCGACCTGGTCATCACCGGCAACCTCTCGACCGACGGCAGCGGCGGCGTGCTTCCCGCGATGCTGGCCGAACTGCTCGAGGTACCGAACGCGACCGCACTCTCATCGGTCGAGATCGCCGCCGATTCGGTATCGGGCACCCGCAGCACCGACGACGGCAACATGCGCGTCAGTGCGCCGTTGCCTGCGGTCATCTCGATCACCGAAGCGCTGCCCGACGCCCGCTTCCCGAACTTCAAGGGCATCATGGCGGCGAAGAAGAAGCCGTTCGAGACACTCAGCGCGACAGACCTCGAGATCGAACCCGCGGATGTCTCGGCCGCCGCGTCCATCATGACCGGCATCGCCGAGAAGCCTCCGCGCTCCGCAGGCGTGAAGATCACCGATGAGGGCGATGGTGGCACGAAGATCGCCGAGTACCTGATCGCGAACCGGCTCGTCTGAGAGGCAAGACCATGACCGACTACTCCGCAGACTCGATCCTCGTCCTCCTCGAGACCACACCGACCGGTGAGCTTGCGAAGAGCGCGGCAGGCCTGCTCGGTGCCGCCTCGCTCGTCGGCACGCCCGTCGCGCTCGTCGTCGCCGACGGCGGGCAGGCACAGGCGCTCGCCGAGCAGGCCGCAGGCGCCGGGGCCGAGCGCGTGCTCGTCGTCGAGACCGACGGCACGCAGGCGCTCACCGTTCCGATCGTCGACGCGCTCGCGGCGGCTGCCGCGGCAGTCACCCCCGACGTCGTGCTCATCTCGAACTCGATCGAAGGTCGCGACGTCGCCGGACGGTTCGCTGCGCGCACCAGCGCCCCGATCGCCGTCGACGCGATCGGCCTCTCGCGTGACGCCGATGGCGTGATCGCGCACCACTCCGTGTACGGCGGGGCGTACAACGTCGACTCGGCGGCGACCTTCGGACCGCTCATCGTGACGGTGCGCCAGGGTGCGGTCGAAGCACGCGCCGAAGCCCGGCCTGTCGCGATCGAGACGCTCGAGGTGCAGCCGTCGGGTGCGGCAGCCGCGACGATCGAGTCGTTCGAGGCCGCCACCGAGACCTCCAGCAGGCCCGAACTGCGCGGCGCGACGCGAGTCGTCTCGGGCGGCCGCGGCCTCGGCTCCGCCGAGAAGTTCGTGCTCGTCGAGGAGCTGGCCGATGCGCTCGGAGCCGCCATCGGCGCGTCCCGTGCGGCCGTCGACGCCGGGTACATCCCCGCGACCCACCAGGTCGGCCAGACCGGCGTCTCGGTGTCACCGCAGCTGTATGTCGCACTCGGCATATCGGGCGCGATCCAGCACCGTGCCGGCATGCAGACCGCCAAGAACATCGTCGCGATCAACAAGGATCCCGACGCCCCGATCTTCGAGGTCGCCGACTTCGGCGTCGTCGGCGATGTGTTCACCGTGGTCCCGCAGCTGATCAGCGCGCTCGACGAACGGAAGCGTTGACCGGTGGCCACGTACGCGCGAACCCTTCGGAGGGGACTGCCCCGCCAGCGCGGCGGTGACGCGTGGCCCCCGCAGGGAGAGGCCCCCGTCGACGTTGCCGCGGGCTCGGTTGAGGACCCGGAGCCGGCGGCCGTGGTGTCGGAGGCGACTGTCGTGTCGGAGGCGACCGCGGTGTCGGAGGCGACCGTGTTGCCCGAGACCAACGTAGCCGTGACGGAAGCCGCGGCGGCGCCCGGGTCCGAAGTACGTCCGACCGGCGAGGCTGCCGCTGCCGCCGCGCCCGCCGGGTCCGTCCGGCGCGGCCTGCCCCGCGTCAGGGGTGGCGAGCCCTGGCCGCCGTCGGGAACCGTGCCGGTCGCCGCATCCACACCGGCGGAGAGCGTCGCCGCGGAACCCGCATCTGCGCCCGCGCCCGCTGCAGCCGCCCGGCCCGCCGTCCGCAGGGGACTGCCGCGACCCGGCACCGCCGCGCCGGCGGCGACGAGGGCCGCCGCGGCATCCGACGTCTCCCAACCGACTGCACCCGCGACGCCCGACGCTGTCGAGCAGCCGGCCGCCGCGGCATCCGTCGCCACCGTCCCCGCGGTGCAGCCGACAGCGGCGCGGCCATCTCGTGCCCCGCTTGCCCGCCCGACGTCCGCCCGCCCGGCGGCGCCGACCCGGCCCCGACCACCGTCAGCTCCGGTGCGCAAGCCCGGGCGGTTCGGCGACTACACGTCGGGTCAACTGGTCGGTTCCGCTGTGGTCGGCGGGTTCGGGCTGCTGCTCGCGGCGACGCTCGCGGTGGTCGTGGTGGCCTGGTTCATCGGCCTTCCGTTCATGCGAGACTTCCTCGAAACCTACCCCGGCGAGTACGAACTGCCCGAAGGAGCACCGGTCGGGTTCCCGGCATGGTTGGGCTGGCAGCACTTCTTCAACGTGTTCCTGATCGTGCTCATCATCCGCTCGGGGCTCCAGATCCGCACAGAGAAGCGACCGCCCGCCTATTGGACGCCGCGCTGGTCGAAGGGCGGCCAGGGCCGGATCAGCCTGAACGCATGGTTCCACCAGTCGCTCGACATCCTGTGGATCGTCAACGGCGTGATCTTCGTCGTGCTGCTGTTCGTCACGGGGCAGTGGATGCGGATCGTGCCGACGAGCTGGGAAGTGTTCCCGAACGCGATCTCGGCGACGCTGCAGTACGTGTCGCTCGACTGGCCGACCGAGAACGGCTGGGTCAACTACAACAGCCTGCAACAGCTGACCTACTTCGCGACCGTGTTCCTCGCTGCGCCGCTCGCGATCATCACGGGCGTGCGGATGAGCGGCATCTGGCCGAAGAACGCGAAGACCCTGAACCGGATCTATCCCGTCGAGTGGGCGCGTGCCGTGCACTTCCCGGTGATGCTCTACTTCGTGGCGTTCATCATCGTGCACGTCGGGCTCGTGCTGGCGACCGGGGCGTTGCGCAACCTGAACCACATGTACGGGGCGCAAGATGCGGTGAACTGGGTCGGGTTCTGGATCTTCTTCGCCTCACTCGTGGTGATCGCCGTCGGCTGGGTCGCCGCCCGTCCGAGTATCCTCGCGCCGATCGCCGGACTCTTCGGCAAGGTCGGCCGGTAGCGGCGGGCGGTCACGCCGGCCGCCCGTTCAGCGCACCTTTGCGACGGTCATCAGGATGACCGAGTCCTCGAGTGCCTCGAGCGCGTGCGGTGCCTCGGGCACGATCACGAGATCGCCCACCCAACCCGACCACGACGTCTCGCCGGCGCTCAGCAGCACTCGCCCCTGCAGCACGTACACCGTGGCCTCGCCCGGGTTGAGGTGTTCGGCAAGCGACTCACCTGCGCGCATCGCGATCACGGTCTGACGCAGGATGCGGTGGTGACCGCCGTACACCGTCTTCGCGCTGCGTCCGCTCGACGAGTCGAGCGCGCTCGCGAGTTGCTGTCGTGCCAGGGCGGTGAGCGAGGTTTTCTCCATGGCGGTCTCCTCTGGATTCGTGACCACGCCGATGCGATCAGGTCGATCTTCGCTGACCACCATCAGACCATACCGGGCGTCGCGTCGCGCCGCCGCGGCTCGAACCGTCCGCCACTCGGTGACACGACGACGCCCCCGCGGCCGAAGCTCGCGGGGGCGCGGTCGTACGTCGTCGGTCAGACCTGCTGTGCGACGATGTCGAAGGCCACACGGCCGTCGTCGGCGACCCGCGCGTCGAGCGTCTTGTCGTCGAGGGCGACCGCGGCGGTCTCACCGAGGTAGACGCGTGCGCCTGCCTGCTCGACGACGGCATCGCGCTCCTCGGGTGTGGGCACGATCTCCACGGCGAACTCCGTCGCCTCGGGGTTCTCGGCGTTGATGCGGAGTCCAGCCCCGTCAGGGCCGCCGCTTCGCGAGACGATCTCCTTCACTACGGTGCTGGCGGTGTCGGTCAGTGTGAGCATGGGGCTCCTCCTCTGCGATCACGAAGGGTCCACCCTTCCGTACATGGGCCACCACCGCCACCCCTTGCGATCATCGGGCGGATGCCGCAGACTGGGCGCGCCTCGGCCGGTTCACGGTGCCCGTGCGACCAGGGCGACTCCTGATCGCACGGTGACGATTCCCAGCCCCGGCGGTCTACCCTGAAGGGTGACTTCCGACGACCTTCCCGTCGAGGCAGCGGCTCCTGTCGAGCCCGCCGCGACGACGTTCTCCGACCTCGGCCTCGACGGCGCGGTGCTGAAGGCGCTCGACGACGTCGGTTACGAGACGCCATCCGCCATCCAGGAAGCGACCATCCCGACGCTGCTCGCGGGCCGCGACGTCGTGGGCCTCGCGCAGACCGGCACCGGCAAGACCGCTGCGTTCGCGCTGCCGATCCTCGCTCGGCTCGACGTGTCGCAGAAGAGCCCGCAGGCGCTCGTGCTCGCCCCGACGCGTGAGCTCGCCCTGCAGGTCTGCGAGGCGTTCGAGCGCTACGCCGCGCACCTGCGCGGCGTGCACATCCTGCCGGTCTACGGCGGTCAGGGGTATGGCGTGCAGCTTTCCGCGCTGCGCCGTGGCGTGCACATCATCGTCGGTACGCCGGGCCGCATCATGGATCACCTCGACAAGGGCACCCTCGACCTCTCGGAGCTCAAGTACCTCGTGCTCGACGAGGCCGACGAGATGCTCAAGATGGGCTTCGCCGAAGATGTCGAGACCATCCTCGCCGACACTCCCGACGACAAGCAGGTCGCCCTGTTCTCGGCGACGATGCCCGCGGCGATCCGCCGGATGTCGAAGCAGTACCTCAACGACCCCGAAGAGATCACGGTCAAGGGCAAGACCACGACCTCGGTGAACACCACCCAGCGCTACCTGATCGTGTCGTACCAGCAGAAGGTCGATGCCCTCACGCGCATCCTCGAGGTCGAGAACTTCGAGGGCATGATCATCTTCGTCCGCACCAAGAACGTCACCGAGGAACTCGCCGAGAAGCTCCGTGCCCGCGGCTACTCGGCGGCGGCCATCAACGGCGATGTCGCCCAGGTGCAGCGCGAGCGCACGGTCAACCAGTTGAAGTCGGGCAAGCTCGACATCCTGGTGGCGACGGATGTCGCCGCCCGCGGCCTCGACGTCGAGCGCATCAGCCACGTGGTGAACTTCGACATCCCGACCGACACCGAGTCGTACGTGCACCGCATCGGCCGCACCGGCCGCGCCGGGCGCAGCGGCGACGCGATCAGCTTCGTCACACCCCGCGAGCGATACCTGCTCGGGCAGATCGAGAAGGCGACCCGCCAGCCGCTCACCCAGATGCAGCTGCCGAGCGTCGAGGACGTGAACGTCACCAGGCTCGCCCGGTTCGACGACCGCATCACCGCGGCGCTCGATCAGGCGCCCCGCATCGAGGGATTCCGCGACATCATCGCGCACTACGTGCGCAACCACGACGTGCCAGAGGTGGATGTCGCGGCCGCGCTCGCCGTCGTTGCGCAGGGCGAATCGCCGCTGCTGCTCGAGCCCGAGCCCGAGCGCCCCCGGCGCGAGAAGTTCGATCGCGACGCACGTCCGCCGCGCGGCGACCGGCCCGAGCGCGGCGACCGCCGTGACCGGGCCGACCGAGACGGCCACGACCGGCCAGAGCGTCGGCAGCGACCGAGCAGCGGCCCGATGGCGACCTATCGCATCGCGGTCGGCAAGCGGCACAAGGTCGAGCCGCGTCAGATCGTCGGTGCGCTCGCCAACGAGGGCGGCCTCAGTCGCGAGGACTTCGGGGCGATCCAGATCCGGCCCGAGTTCTCACTCGTCGAGCTTCCGGCCGATCTGCCGCGCGAGACGCTCGAGCGGCTCGACGCCACACGTATCTCAGGTCGCCTGATCGAGCTCCGACCCGACAGGGGCGCACCCGCCAGGCGGTCGAACGGGGGTGCCGGCTCCGACGAGAAGCCGTACCGCAAGCCGCGTCACAAGGGCTGACGCCGGCCGGTACCAGACGAGGTGGATCACTCCGACTCCCCGGTGGAACCCGGCGACCCTGCGGCATCCGATGTGCTTCAGCGGATGCCGCGACCGACCGCATCACCACGAGGCATCCGCGTCCTCGCCGCACTGTCGGCGCTCGCCTGCATCGCGCTCGGGCTCGGTCTGCAGCTGCTCGACCGCTCGTTCGCGGTGGACGCGCTCGGCAGCGTGCTCTACGTGGTGCTGATCGGCCTGATTCTCGTGCTCATTCGGCCGACAGCCCGGAGCCTCGTCATCGCCGCGATCGCGTTCGCCGTCGCGGCATCCGTCGAACTGCTGCAGTTGACCGGCGTCCCGGGTGCGATCGTCGAGGTCGTCCCGCTTGCGCGGCTCGTGTTGGGCAGTGCCTTCGACCCGCTCGACCTCGTTGCGTACGCGATCGGCGCTGCGGGTGTGGCGGCGCTGCACCAGTCGATCACACGCCGTCGGCGACGACCCGAGGCGGCGCGAGACCAGCTCGCCGAACCGCGCGACCCCGCTCGCTGAGCTCGTCGGCTCGCTGAGCTTGTCGGCTCGCTGAGCTTGTCGGCTCGCTGAGCTCGCCAGGTCGTTGAGCCTGTCGACGCGAGCCCACGATCCCGGCCATCTCGCCCCGGAATGGAATCGACACGGTGCCTGCCCGTATCCTCGATTGGGTGCGACGACCCCCGAATCGGGGTCGTCGAGGTCGAACAGATGAGGCGAGGTGGGGCGTGCTCGACGGCGAGCAGGAGGGTGACGGCGGAATCGTGTCGCGACGTCGCGGGCGACACGCTGCACCGGCCGCCGGCATCGCGTCATCCGTCGGTGGTCTTCGTGGACGGGCCGGCGCATTGCTCGGCTCGCTGATAGCCGCGGCCGAGCCGCGTCTCGCCGCCGCGGGAGCGTGGGCGTTCGAGCGTCGTGTGCACGTGCTGGTGGTCGCCGCTTCGGTGGCCGCCGTCGCCATGATCGGTGGCGGGATGGCGCTCATCTCGATGTCGGTCGCCCCGCCGCCCGACGATGAGGCGGCCACCACGGTCGACGCGCCCAGGCCGACGTCCTCCGATCCCGACCCGCCGAGCACGTTCCCGCCCATCCTGCCGACCCCGGGACCGGCGCCGACGTCGGACCCTTCGGATCCATCCACGCCGGAGACCGGCACGGGCGACCCCGGCGCGGATGCACCGCCCGACCCGACGACCGAGCCCACGCCCGTCCCGGGCGATCCCGAGGATGAGCCCGAGGGCGAACCCGGCGACGGAGAACACCCGCGCGACACCGCGCCCGGTGCGACGAACCGGCCCGACAAGCCCGGCAAGGGCTGAGCGGTGTGAGGGGCTTCCGGCGGGTGGGGATCTCGATACGCTCGCTGGCGCTCGCGACTCGATCGGCGGGGCACGCTGTGGCGCTCGCTACTCGATCGGCGGGGCAACCGGCACCCGAAACTCGGCTTCGTCACATGCCGTGTTCATACACCGTTCAGTTTCGCGTGTTCGGCTAACTTGAGCACGACGCCCACGGAAGTGCGTCACCCACACGAATCGATGGGACGAAACGTGACCACCCGCACGGCCGAGTACCCCCGGCCGGATCATTTCCTTCTCCACATCAGCGACACCCACCTGCTCGGCGGCGGCGCCCTGCTCTACGACCGGGTCGCCAGCGAGCAGCACCTGCGCGTGCTCTTCGACGAGTTCGAGGCATCCGGCGCCCGACCCGAGGCGATCGTCTTCACGGGCGATCTCGCCGACCGGGGCGAGCCCGATGCGTACGATCGCATCCGCCGCATCGTCGACCCGGCTGCCGAGCGCCTCGGCGCGCAGGTGATCTGGGTGATGGGCAACCACGACGACCGCGCGGCGTTCCGGCGCGGGCTGCTCGGCGAGCGGACGGGTGGATACCGCCCGGTCGATCGCGTCGACGACGTGAACGGCCTGCGCGTCATCACGCTCGACTCGACCGTGCCCGGGCACCACCACGGCGAGATCGCGCCGACTCAGCTCGACTGGCTCGCCGAGGAACTCTCGATCCCCGCGCCGCACGGCACGATCCTCGCGATGCACCACCCGCCGGTGCCGAGCGTGCTCGACCTCGCCGCGGCGGTCGAGCTGCGCGACCAGGCGGGCCTCGCCGAGGTCGTCGACGGCAGCGACATCCGCTCGATCATCGCCGGTCATCTGCACTACTCATCGACGGCCACGTTCGCGGGCGTACCCGTATCGGTCGCCTCAGCGAGCTGCTACACGCAGGACCTCAACGTGCCGGTCGGCGGCACCCGCGGGCGCGACGGCGCTCGCGCATTCAACCTCGTGCACGTGTATCCGACCACGGTGCTGCACTCGGTCGTGCCGCTCGGCGCGTTCCCGGCACTCGACTGGATCGACGCCGACGAGAGCGCACGACGGCTCGGCGCATCGGGCATCAGCATCGCGGATGCCGCGACGCCGACGGTGCCGCAGGAGCCGCCGTTCACCATGCCGATCCCGGTGCTCGTCGGCTGACGATCGGTACCGCTGTGGTGGTCGAGTAGCGACGAAGGAGCGTATCGAGACCGGGTGCGGATCTCGATACGCTCGCTGGCGCTCGCTACTCGATCGGCCGGTCAGGCGGTGAGCTCGGATGCCGCGGCCACGGCTGCAGCCGCGTCGTCCGCGATTGCGTCGGGCGACGCCGCCGGCGCGTGCGGCGCGGACGCTGCGGCATCCGTCGCCTGTTTCTCCCACGGCGCCGCGAACGGGAAGTAGCGCTCCAGGAAGTCGATGACGGCGGCGGTGCGCTCCTCGATCGAGAGCTCGGGGAAGCTGCCGTCGTTGAGGCAGAACATGTCTCGGTCACGGCGCTTGAGGAGTCGCTTCATCGCGGGCGGCGCCGAGCGCAGCGTCGTCTCGATGTACTTCACGCGGGCGTCGGTCTGCTCGACGGCGCGCCCGGTGAGCAGTGCGTAGTAGTGGTACAGCGAGTTCGTGACCGAGATGTCGGTGGCCGAGCGGAAGCGGCTCGCCGCAGTGCGGCGGAACTCCTCGGGGAACGCCGCCTCGAGCTCGGCCATCACGCTCTTGCGCAGGGGAGCCGCACAGTGCTCGAGGTGCCGCGTCGTGACCTTGCCGAAGCGTTCGCGCAGCAGTGCCCGGTTCACGCGCGCCGCGTTTTCGAAGCCCGAGCGGCCGGGGTGGGTGTCGCCGAGCCCGATGCGGGTCGACGCCTCGACGAACTTGGTGATGCCGCCCGGTGAGAAGAAGAGCGACGGGCTCACGGGCCGACCGAAGAACATGTCGTCGTTCGAGTAGAGGAAGTGCTCGGCGAGGCCCGGGATGCGGTGCAGCTGGCTCTCGACCGCGTGCGAGTTGTGCGTCGGCAGCACCGAGGTGTCGGCGAACATCTCTTCACTGCGCACGATGGTGACCTTCGGATGCCGCGTGAGCCACGTCGGTGCGGGCGAGTCCGTCGCGATGAAGATGCGGCGCACCCACGGTGCGAAGAGGTACACCGAGCGCAGGGCGTACTTCAGCTCGTCGATCTGCCGGTAGCGGGCCTCGGAGTCGTCGCCCTCGCCGACGACGTAGCTCTGCATGCGCTTCGCGCGCTCGCGGATGAACTCGTCGCTCGACCCGTCGACCCACGAGAACACCATGTCGATCTCGAAGTCCACGTCGTTGGCGAGCGGCGCGAACATGTGCTCGAGGGTGGGCCAGTCACGGCCGTGCAGGTGCACCGTGGCGTCGATCGCCTCGCTGCGGGGGAGGGTGCGGCGCAGCAGCGCGTTCGCGAGCGGCGCTTCGATGGTGTCGTCGCCGAACCGCCAGAACTCGAGCTGCACCGCGGTGTCGCGTCCGTACCGAAGCCGCCCGACCGGTTCGATGCGTGGCCGGTAGAGGCGCAGCACGGTCGGCTTGGTTCGCGCAGACAGCCGCCCGTCGGCAAGCAGCACCGGATGCCACTGCTCGGCTCGATCGCGCTCGACCGGCTCGGCGTAGAACGGCTCGTTCGCGAACGCGGTCGCGAACGCGCGGGCCACCGCCTTGCGCTCGGCGCGGTCGACGGCGATCACGAGTCGGTCGTCGTCGCCGCGGACGAGCAGGAACGGAATGTCTGCCGCATCGAGGGCGTCACGGACGGCGAGCAGGTCTTCGATCATCGACTCGCGCGGGGTCATGTGGCCGTTCCGCAGCGCGTACTGCCCCTTGCGCACGACGAGGTCGTCGCGATCGAACCGAGCAGCGCTCGGTGACGACGGCACCAGCACCAGCTCCGAGGCATCCGACAGTCGCATCGGCGGGGCAGTGGGGGGCTCCCGCCTCGCGAACGCGTGCCCGGTGTGGTCGTGCAGGTCGGCAGGTCGATCGCGGTCGGAACTCGTCACGGAAGAGTGGCCTCCAGGGGTCATCGGACAGGAATGCTGGGGATGCCTCAGCAGTTCTGATTGTACGGCGCGACGAGGCTCGTTCCGACGAGTCGGCGGCCGCTCGCCGATCGCTGGGAATCCGGTGAGCATCTCTCGGCCCCGTGCGGCCGCGGCGTATCGTTGGAATACCGAATCACCTGAATACCGTGTGCCCGGACCCCGCGTGCGGCGACCTCGAAAGCAGAGTCGTCATGACCGCGGAACTCACGCCCATTCGTCGCACCCGGCCCGCGCAGGGCACCCGTGATCGCCCCTCAGGCAGCGAATTCACCGATCTCGCCCGGCGCGTCAAGGACGCGGGCCTGATGCGCCGGCGGTACGGCTACTACTGGACGAAGCTGATGCTGATCCCGGCGCTCTTCGTCGTCTCGATCGTGGTCTTCATCTGGATCGGCGACTCATGGTGGCAACTCCTCACTGCGGTCTGGTTCGCGTTCCTCTTCACCCAGACCGCGTTCCTCGGCCACGATGCCGCGCACCGGCAGATCTTCCGCTCGGGAAGGTGGAACGACTGGACCAGCCTCATCCTCGGCGGGTTCGTCGGCATGAGCTATGGCTGGTGGCAGCACAAGCACACGCGTCATCATGCGAACCCGAACCAGATCGACGTCGATCCCGACATCGACCTCCCCGTCATCGCGTTCACGCCGCAACAGGCGCAGCGCCACCGCAACCCGGTGACGCGATGGCTCATCGCCCACCAGGGTGCCTTCTTCTTCCCGATCCTGTTGCTCGAGGGCATCTCGCTGCACGCCTCGAGCGTGCACCGGGTCGTCTCGAAGGAGCCGCTGGCGCATCGATCGGTCGAGATCGCCTTCCTCGCCGTGCGCGTCATCGGCTTCGTCGCACTGGTCTTCCTGGTGCTCTCGCCCGGCATCGCCGCCGCGTTCCTCGCTGTGCAACTCGGCCTGTTCGGGTTCTACATGGGGATGTCGTTCGCTCCGAACCACAAGGGGATGCCGCTCGTGCCGAAGGGACGGAAACTCGACTTCCTCCGCCGCCAGGTGCTCATGAGTCGCAACATCCGAGGGAACCGTGCGCTCGACTTCCTGATGGGCGGCCTGAACTACCAGATCGAGCACCACCTCTTCCCGTCGATGCCGAGGCCGCACCTCCGGCGCGCCGCGCGGATCATCGAGCGGTACTGCCGGGACCATGACGTTCAGTACACCCAGACGACGCTGTGGCAGTCGTACGGCATCGTGCTGCGCTACATCAACCGGGTTGGCCTGGGCGAGCGGGATCCGTTCGAGTGCCCACTCGTGCTGCAGCGCGCGAGTATCTGAGCCGCCGTCGGGGCGCGTGTCGGGTCGCGCCCCGACGAGCGCTTGCGCGCAGCGGGCACTGAGCGCTGTCGGCGGTGGTGCCGGCCTCGGGCGTGGAATCGAGGGGGCGCGGATGCCGGGTGGCACCGTGCATCCGCGACGCTTCGGTACGATGGCGGTCATGCGTGCGCGGAGATCCGGCCTCACGATCACCGCCCTCGCGGCGGCGGTCGCCGTGCTCGGCGGTTGCGCCGTGAACGAGCAGGGGCAGGGCGTGAGCGACCTGTCGGGCACGCTCGACGGTGCCGGCTCGTCGGCGCAGGGAGCAGCGCAAGACGCGTGGATCGCGGGCTTCCAGCGCGCGAACAGCAGTGTCACCGTCAACTACGATCCGGCCGGCTCGGGTGCCGGCCGCGAGCAGTTCATCGTGGGGGCCGTCGGCTACGCGGGCAGCGACACCGCCCTCAGCATCGAGGAGACCGAGGGGCCGCTGGCCCGCTGCACCGAGGACTCAGGTGCGATCAACCTGCCCGTGTACCTCTCGCCGATCGTGCTCGCGTTCAACATCGAGGGCGTCGACCGCCTGCAGCTCGACGCGGCATCCGTCGCCGGCATCTTCTCGGGTGCGATCGAGCGGTGGAACGATCCGGCGCTGGTGAGCCTCAACCCCGACGTGGCCCTGCCCGACGCGCGGATCACGCCGGTGCACCGCTCCGACGACTCGGGCACCACCGAGAACTTCACCGAGTACCTCGCCGAGGCGGCGCCCGGGCAGTGGCCGTTCGAGCCCGACGACGCGTTCCCGGCCGAGGGCGAGGCGGCCCAGGGCAACTCGGGGGTCGCCGCCGTCATGCGAGACGGCGTGAACGTGATCGGCTACCTCGACGGTTCCCGATCCGAAGGGCTCGACGTCGCGAGCCTCGTGGTCGGCGATGACGTCGTCGAGCCGAATGCGGCCTCGGCGGCCGCGGTCGTCGACGTCTCGCCGATGCAGGCGGGCCGCGCCGCCGACGACCTGGTCGTCGACATCGACCGAGCGACGCAGGAGCCCGGTGTCTACCCGCTCGTGCTCGTCAGCTACCTCATCGCCTGCCGCGAATACGCCGATGAGCGCGAGGGCGAGCTCGTGCGCAACTACCTCCAGTGGGTCGCGAGCGCAGAGGGTCAGGATGCCGCGGCAGAGGATGCCGGGTCCGCGCCCATCTCCGACGCGCTGCGTGAACGCGTCGAGGCAGCGGTCGACGCCATCCGCTGAGCGGCATCGCATCGCAGCATCCGAATCGCAGCATCCGCTGGGCGGCATCCGCATCGCAGCATCCGCTGGGCGGCATCCGCACCGAGCATCCGCAGGAGAACCGCCTTCCCAGAGTGGCCCCCATGCGCCACACTTGGCCCATGGGATCAGCGTTGACCACCATCGGACTACCCGTCGCCCTCGGCATCATCATGTTCGGCCTGGGCCTCTCGCTCACGCCGGCCGATTTCACGCGGGTGGCGAGGCATCCGAAGGCGGTGATCGTCGCGCTGATCTGCCAGCTCCTCGTGCTGCCGGCGCTCTGCTTCGGCCTCGTGGTGCTCTTCCAGCTGCCGCCGGTGCTCGCGGTCGGCATGCTGCTGCTCGCCGCCTCGCCCGGTGGCACGACCGCGAACCTCTACAGCCACCTGTTCCGTGGCGACGTGGCGCTGAACATCTCGCTCACCGCCATCAACTCGGTGCTCGCGGTGTTCACCCTCCCGCTCATCACGAACCTCGCGATCGCGTACTTCCTGCCCGGCGACGACGGGCTCGGGCTGCAGCTCGCGAAGACCGTCGAGGTCTTCGCGATCGTGCTGCTGCCGGTCGGGGTCGGCATGCTCGTGCGCTGGTGGCGTTCGAGTTTCGCCGACCGCATGGACAAGCCCGTGCGCATCGCCTCGGTCGTGATCCTCGTCGTGGTGATCGCGGGTGCCATCGTGTCGAACCTCGACCTCCTGCTCGAGAACGCCGGCCGCCTCGCCGGCATCACGGTGGTGTTCTGCGTGCTGAGCCTCGGGATCGGCTACATCGTTCCGCGCATGCTGCGGGTCGAACG
>DASSBT010000089.1:0-3210 GCA_035698465.1 Agromyces sp.
GGTCGCGCCGCCCGCGATGATGCGGGTGCGCTTCAGGTGCGACCGCAGCGAGATCGCGGCATGGCGCGCCTCGATCGAGCCGGCGGCGACCTCGGGAAGAAAGGGTTGATAGGTCATGTACGGTCGCGGGTCGATGATCACCAGCTCGGCCTCACGCGGCGCGAGTCGCTTCTCGAGTTTCCATGCCGTGTAGAACCCGGCGTATCCGCCACCAACGATGACGATCCTTCGCATGCGCTGCTCCTTTTCGTCTTCACTGGTTAAGACACGGTGGAGCGGCGATTTGTGACATCCGCGATGTGGTTCGCAGTGATCTCGCGTCAGGCGGGCGCGGGAGAGTGCCCGCGTGCGAGGCGGGCGCGGGAGAGTGCCCGCGTGCGAGGCGGGCACGCGGGAGCCGCCCGCGTGCGAGACGCGGGCGACCATGCTGATGAGGGCCGGACGCTGGTAGCGTCCGGCCCTCATCCGATGCGGCTGCGCCTCACCGCGCGATCACGCGGTCGGTGTCGACCTCAGCCGGTCGTGCGGTGTGGTGCGGTGCGGTGCGACATGCCGAGCTATTCCTCGACGCCCGGATCGCCACCCTCGAGTCCACCATCGGTGGAGTCGGTGAGCGGCTCGTTGCTGGTCGGTGCGCCCGGGGTGTCGGCGCCTGCCGTGTCCGCTCCGGCGGGCTTGGCATCGGCGCGTTCCTCGTCGGCCTGTCCGGCGCGTGGCGATCGGCTTCGAGCCTCCTCCGCGGCATCCGTCGATCTGTTCTCGGATCGCTCGTCGCCATCTCGGATCGGAGTGAGATCCTCAGGCGAAGTGGAGTCGGTCATGGGTCTGCTCCTTCGTCGTTCGGGCGCTCAGGTGTGCGAGTGGATGCGGGCGGCCGTTTGGCCTGTCCGCGGCATCCGTCACTCCTCTGAGATCACTGCCACCGTCTCGCCGGTCTCGCGGGCCGACAACGATCGTGCGATGTCGGCCTGGCTGACGATGCCGACGAGGTCGTGTCCGTCGATCACCGGAAGCCGGCGCACCTGGTACTTCTGCATGGCCTCGAGCGCGTCACCGATGTCATCGTCGGCGCCGATCGTGATCGGCTTGCCCTGGCCGAGGCTGCCGGCGGTGATCGACTTCGGGTCGCCGCCTTCGGCGATGCACTTCACGACGATGTCGCGGTCGGTGACCATGCCCTTCAGGCGGCCGTCGTTGCCGCAGATCGGCAGGGCACCCACATCGAGGTCGCGCATCATGCGAGCGGCATCGACCAGGGTCTCGTCCTCCTTCACGCACTTCGCATCGGGCGTCATCAGGTCGCGTGCGACAGTCATCTGGGCTCTTCCTTTCCTCAGTCGGTCTGTTCAGATCGTCTCGAGTTCGCTTCTCTCTCGATCGTCTGCATGCTACGCAGCGCGGACGACCGCCCGCGCGGGGTTGACGGCGGGGGTGCAGGCAGTTGGCTACGGCATCAACGAACGCGTGGAATCCGACGGGAAGATGACCAGGAGAGCGGCTATCGGGGTCGATGCTCGTAGAGGGCGATCCCTGCGGTCACCGAGACATTCAGTGATTCGACGCTCGGGGTCATCGGGATCGCGTACCGGTACGTGGTGAGGGCGTCGAGTTCGGATGACACTCCCTCGCGTTCACCGCCCAGAGCGATGACGAGGCGCCGTGGAACGCGTCGAATCGCGCTCAACGGTTCGACGGCGTGGGCCTCGAGCGTAGCCACAGCCAGCTTCTCGCGCCGGACGAAGTCGGCGAACTCCGTACGGTTCGCGAGGATGACGGGCGTTTCGAACACGAGCCCTCGGCTCGCGCGGATCAGGCGACGATCAAGCGCCGTGCGCAGGCCGCTGTCGAGCAGGACGATCCCTGATGCACCGAGCGCGCAGGCCGTTCGGGTGATCGCACCGATGTTGCCGACGAGTCGCACCCCATCGAGCACGACGATATCGCCCGTCATCCCGATCACGTCTCGGAGCTGTGGAGGCCGTGGTGCATGAGCAAGCGCAAAGACGCGAGAGTGCTTCTGCTCGCCGAACAGGCTCCGTGCCACCGCATCGTCGAGCACATGGAACGGCACGTCGGGATAGTCGCTGGCGAGCGCAGCGACCCGTGTCGCGGTGGACGCTGTTGCATACAGGCTGTCCAATTCGATCCCGGATGCCGCGGCCTGCCCGATGTTCTCCGGATCGTCGAGGACGAAGACCTTGGGCTTCTCGGAGCGGCTTCGCAGCACGTCGCCAATACGCCGAGCGGCGGGATGGCGCGCGCTGTCGATCCGCTGCGACGTCGTCGATGCCGATGCCGATGCCGATGCCGCTGCCGGTGCGGATGCCGGTGCCGGCGCCGATGCGGATGCCTCCCCCGGTGCCGGTGCCGGTGCCGCTTTCACAATCGTCGCTGCCGTCATGCGCACAGCATGTGGCCTGACGCAACGTGAGGGTCAAGTCGAGCGCAGCGACTTCACCCCCACACGGCATGATCGGGATCGCTGCCATGGCGTTGGGTCTTCGAATCGAAGACCTCCGACTTGTCCTCCACAGGTCGGGTATCGGTGGAGTTATTCACAGGCTGACCGGCTGTTTTCGTGTGGGTCGAATGTCGGTGGGTGCCACGAGAATGGGGTCATGACCAACACCGCCGACATCGCCGACCAGCTCTCGCAGCTCGGCTCGGCGTTGTACGGGGTGTTCGGGTTCGACGACCCCGCCGGGTGGCGCGACGATGACCTACTCACCATCACCGGGGCGCTCGAGACGGTGGGCCGGGTCATCGACGCGCAGCGCGCCGCGGTCGCCGGTGAGATCGCCGAACGCTCCCGGGCCGAGCTCGGCGACTCCCGCCTCTCCGCACGCAAGGGCTGCCGGTCCGCGACCGAACTCATCGAGCGGGTCACCCAGGTGTCCGGATTCGAGGCCCGCCGCCGGGTCAGCATCGGCACCGCGACCCGCACCCGCTCGGCGTTCACCGGTCAATCGATGCCCGCGCAGCATCCGCACGTCGCCGCCGCACTCAGCTCTGGTGTGCTGGGGGCGGATGCTGCGGCGACCATCATCCGCGAACTGGGCCGTACCCGCAGCGTCGCCGACCCGCACCGACTCGACACCGCCGAAGCCGAACTCGTCGACCAGGCCACCGGCACCGGCCAGGCGGCCCCGGTCCGGGCCACCGCCGACGAGGTCCGCATCCAAGCGCAAGCCTGGGCGGTGTTCCTCGACC
>DASSBT010000090.1:0-19282 GCA_035698465.1 Agromyces sp.
TAGAGGAAGATGTACTCTCCGGGCGCGCTCGACGAGAAGGCGATGGTACCGCGCTCGGGATTCGGCGTGACCGCTGCGTCGGTCGGCACCTGGTCGACGCCGAGCAGGGCGAGTGGAGCGCCAGACGGCGAGAGGTCGTTCTCGAGCGGCTCGATGAGCACGGTCTCGCCCGCGAACACCTGCGCGAAGTCGGGCGTGCCGACCGGGTTCAGCGATCCGGCGGGCTTCACGTCGACCGTGAACGTGCCCGTGGCGGTCAGCTGCCCGTCTGAGACGGTGAACGCGACGTCCTTCAGGCCCAATTCGCCCGACTTGTGCTCGAACGTGACGAAGCCATCGGGGCTGAAGCGCACCGAGTCGCCGCTCGTCGGCGACGCGTTCACCAGGAACACGTCGTCGCCGTCGGGGTCGTTCCAGTCGGCGAGCACGTTGTACGAGATCTGCTGGCCCTGCTCGACGCTCACCGCGCCCGACCGCATCGACGCGGGCGCCACGTTCTCGGACTCGGGCACGATGCGCACGTTGACGGATGCCTCTGAGACGCCGTTTCGGCCGTCGGCGACGGTGTAGCGGAACGACACGGTGCCGGCTGCACCTTCGGCCGGGCTGAACTGCAGGGCCCGCCCACCATCGATCAGCTCGAGGCGCCCCTGCGACTCGGCGACCTCGGACGTGCCGGCGACGGTGAGCACGTCGCCGTCGGGGTCGGTGTCGTTCTCGAGCACCTCGAGCACCGTCGTGCGACCCGGCCGCACGCCGGCTTCGTCGTCGCGGGCCAGCGGCGGGCGGTTCTGGTCGGTGCGCTCGGCGAGCGTGTCTTCGAAGGTCTGCTGCGCGCTCTTCTCGTCGCCCTCGAGTTCGTCGGTCTCTTCGGGAGGCGTGACCTCTTCCCAGTTGTCGACGAGCCGGAGGTCGGAGTCGACGAGCCACGCGTTGCCGTTCGTGAGGTCGTTCAGCACCACGACGTCGCGGTTCACCCGGAACTCGAGGCGCGATCCCTGGGTGGGTTGCTCGATCGCCCGCGACGCGGGCTCCTCGCCGTCACATGCGGCGAGGTAGGTCGACGAGGTCGCCCACGCGGCGTGCGCACAGCCGTTGACCCACACGGGAGCTGCGACCTCATCGGCCGCACGTGCGGGCGCGGCATCCGCGTCGCTCTCGATCACGTGCGGGTCGCCGCCGCCGAGCGGAACACTGATGAGCTCGGCTGCGCCGGCCACGTACGCGCGGTCGTGGTCGGCGCTCGATTGCTGCAGTCGAAGGCCCGGCTCGGGCAGTTCGACCTCACGGCCGTCGACCACCACCGAGTTGCGATCCTCGTCGAACACGACAGCTCGCTCGCCGATCGCGGCGAGCTGGTGGGCTCCGAGCTTCGGCAGTTCGGAGACGGCGGGTTCTCCGCCACCGGCCGCCAGCGTCACGAGCTGGTCGTCATCGGTAGATGTCGCGAAGACCGTGCCCGTGACGCTCACCGCCACGCGTGAATCGCCACCGAGTTCGGCTGCCGGATCGGTGCCGCGGTAGTCGAACGAGAGGTCGCCGCCGGCGAGCGTCGTCCACAGTTCGCCCTTCGGGGAGAGTATGGCGAGCACGTCGCCGCCGTAGGCGATCTGCGAACCGAGCGGCACGTCGATGCGCTGCGTGAGGGTCGTGAATGCCGGGTCGATGCGCTCGATCGATCCGACGCTCGCGTCGAACAGGAAGACGTCATCGCCGTTCTGGAAGATGTCGACGTCGTTCGATGCGGTGGCCACAGCGGCATCGAGTTCCTCGATCTGCCGGTTCAGCCGACCCGACAACAGCTCTTCGCCGTTGGTGACCCAGACGTCGCGGGCACGCAGGTCGGGGTCGGTGACGGGGAATCCCTCGTGCAGCGCGGCGATCGTCACCGGGGTTCCGATGGCGATCACGAGTGCCACCACCGAGGCGACCTGCTTGCGCCCGCGCGGCCAGGCCGTGAAGGTGCGCACGTTTCAACTCCCCAGTGATTTCGTCGACCGAATACGTCGGAAATCCGAGCGCGCGGGCACCCGGACGGCCATCAACCTAACATGCCCCGGTGTCCCCCAGAAATGGGCACACCTCCCCATCGCCGATCAGGACGCACTCGACTCGGGCGACGAGCCGGCCGGGGCCGCGTCGAGGAGCGGCAGGTCGTCGGCGCTCACGAGTCGGGTCGCGACAGCGTACTCGACGAGGCGCGCACGCCGATTCGTGGCGAGCCTGCCCCGACCGCCCCGCAATCCGTCGACGCCGATCTTGTCGAGCTTCTCGCAGACGTTGTCGAGCTTGCGATTGAAGGTCGTCATGCTCCATCCGAGCCGGGCGGCGGCTTCTGCGGAGGTGGGAACATTGGCCCGCCCTGCCGACGGCTGCACCAGCAGGTGCTCGGCGAGCGCGACCACGAGGAGGCGCTGGCTCGAGGTGAGGGTCACCGGGAGGATCGTCGTGCCGCCGTCGTCGGCCCTCGCCGTGAGGGAGGTGTTGTAGAAGTCCTCCTCGGCGTGCACGGTGAAGTCGTACGTGGTGGAACCGGCACTGAACATGACGTGCACGGTCTGGAAGACGAGCGGGAGCTTCGCGCCCGGCGCGACCCACGCCTGCACGCTTCCCGTCGCGTCCGACACCGTGGCCGACAGCAGTTGTCCCACGTTCGAGAGCCACCAGAGGCCGAACTCGGACGAGAGCGTGAGGAAGGTGCGGTGCAGGTACGGGTTGTCGTCGATCGTCAGGTCGGACTCGCGGCCGATCGTGAACGGGCGGTCGCCGTCGACGGTGTACGACTCACCGCAGAACTCCACCCGGAGCGGCCTCATGACGTGCAGCCGGTCGTCGTCTCCGAGGTCTTGCTGCCGCGTTGCACCTGCACGTCGATGCAGACGCGGTCGCCCGCGCCGACTCCCTCGACGAGGATCGTCGGACCGTCGGCGACCTCGGTCGGGCCCGAGCCATCGGCACGCTGCCAACGGTAGCGGTCGCCGTCCTTCGCGTTCTCGTGCGAGACGGCGAACGAAATACCCGACCCGTCGGCGGCCGGCACCCCGGGTTCCACCTCGGGGGTCGGCACGGTCGCCTCGAGGATGGCGTCTTCACTGACCGGCGCGGTCGTCGGATCGGGCGCACCCTGTTGCAGGGTGGCGGAGAGCGCGATCGCGATGCCGATGGCCCCGACCACGACCACAGCGGCGGCGATGCCCACGACGGATGCCGCGCGCGAGCGCTTCGGCCCGGAACGCCCCGCCTCTGCGCCAGGCGTCTCGCCCCCTCCGGGTGCGGGTCGAGCCCGTGACGCGCCCGCGGGCCCGGATGCCGCGACCGCCGTGCGTCGCGGCCGGACGACGGTCTCGTCGACCCCAGCGGCGGGCACCATCGGCGCACCCACGGCGCGCGCCACCGCCGGCCGCACGATCGTTCCGTCGTCCGGTGTCGAATCGGCCGCCGCCCCGCCGGCGGCCGGCTGCGCATCGATCGGTCGCGGCATCCGGGCCCGCGTGGCGTCGTCATCCTTCGGCGCGTGGGCGCGCGCGGGGGTGGGCGCCGGAGCCGGAGCGATGGGCTGCGCCTCGACCGAGCGCACCGAACGTGCACGCGTGGCATCCGCGTCATCGTCGGGCGCCGCCTCGCGCTCGGTCGCGAGGTTCGGCACCTCGATGTTCGTCGACGCGTACCCGAGCTCGAGCTCGACGCGCTGCAGCGCCCGTGCGAACTCGACCGCGCTCGGATAGCGGTCCTCACGCCGGGTGGACATGCCCTTCGCGAGCACCGATACGAGGCTGCGCGGCACATCCGCCCGTTCGATCGGCGTGATCGCACCGCGTTCGATGCGGCCGATCAGGTCGAGCGAGCCGTTCGGGCGGCCCGGGATCTCGAACGGCGTGCGACCGGCGAGCAGGGTGTGCACCGTCGCGGCCAGCGAGAAGACATCGCTGCGCTGATCGGGCCGAGGATCGTCCTCGAACATCTCGGCAGGCGACCATGGCACGCTCATGCCGACCGCCGACTGCCCCGACGAGGTCGACGTGGGATCGACCGGCGAGGTCATCGTGTGCACGGGCAATTCGCCCTCGAGGTTCGACGAGATGCCGAAGTCGGTCAGGGCCGGCCACCCGTAGGCGTTCGTCAACACGTTCGCCGGCTTGATGTCGCGGTGCAGGATGCCTGCGGCGTGCGCGGTGGCGACCGCGCCGGCGAGACGGATGCCGGTGCGCAGCGCATCTTCGACGGCGAACCGCTCGCGCTTGTACTGCTCGGCGAGGCTCGGACCCGAGCAGTACTCCATCACGAAGTACGGGCGACCGTCGCCCGAGACATCCGCATGGAAGATCGTGACGATGAACGGATGCGCCGAGAGCTGCGCCATGAGGTTCGCCTCGGCGACGAACTGGGCGCGGGTATCGCGTCCGAGCTCCTCGGTGAGCAGCACCTTCACCGCGACCTTGCGGCGTGGCAGGCGCTGCTCGTAGAGGAACACGTCGGCGAAGCCGCCGGACCCGAGCAGCTGCAATGGCGTGTACCCGGGCAGGTCGGGCGGAGTCGAGGGAGCGCGCCGCATCAGTCGCCGACCACCTGGACGGTCCAGCCGCCACCGAGGTCGACGACGGTGCCGGCGAGCACCGGCGTGGGGTCTCCTGCGCGAAGCTTGACCGGTGCCTTGCCCGGTGCGACCACGTGCGTGCCGTTCCGGGAGTGCAGGTCGGTGATCACGACGGTGTCGCCCTCGACCGACACACGAACGTGGCTGCGCGAGATGTCGGGGTCGCCTGCGCCGATCGTGACGAGACGTGGCAGTCTTCCGCCCGAGACCTGGCTGACGCTCGGCGCGCGACCCAGGACGACACCGGGCCCGAGCGGTTCCAGCGCGCCGTCGGGCATGCGCAGGCTCGACGTGGCGGCGGGCGCGGGCCGCGCAGCCTCGGCGACGGCAATGCCCCCGACCGGGGTCTCGTCGGACGGCTGGGCGGCGCGCTCGGCACGGAGCCGGCGCAGGTCGATGCTGGCGACGGTCAAGCCGTCGTGGTCGCCGTCGAGTTCGCCCCGCTCTGGCGGGACCACCGCGCGCATCGGCTGCGCCGGGGTCGACGGGCCGGCGATGGTGTCTTCGGCGGGCACCATCGTCTGCTCCGCCGCGAGGGCGGCGGGTGCGGGTGGCGCCGGCGGGAATGCCGTCGCGATTTGCGGAACCGGTGGTGTCGAAGCGGGCGCGGATGCCGCATCCGGCCGGCTCTCCTGGGCGATGGGCTCGACCTCGTCGGATCGTACGCGGAGCGCCGGCACGACGGCCTCGACCACCGGGATCGACATCGCGGCATCCGATGACGACGTCGATGTCGCGGCCACCTCGAACACCCCCGACGGGAGCACCCGCTCGGTCCATGTCGAGACACCGGTGCCCGCGACCTCTTCGCCGTTGACGCGAACCGTCAGCTCGCCGCGCACGACGACCCGCACGGTGTTCTTCGCCGCATCGCGCACCGCGAGCGCGAACGGCGGGGTGGCCGCGAGCCCGCCCGCGGTCAGCCGTTCGAGCACGTGCGAAGTGGGGTCGTCGTCGCCGAGCCGCGGCCAGAGCGCGGTGAGTTCGGCCGATGCCGAGGCCGGCGCGACGAGCACGACCCCGCCACGCACGGCGGCCAACCAGCTCGCCGTCGGATCAGGCAGATAGGTCGCCATGTTCGCCTCCCGAGGTGCGCGGTGTGGTGTCTTCGTCGGCACGGGATCTGGAGTCGAGCCGATCCCGTGTCGTCTCGTCGTCGTCGTCGTGCTCGCCGAGGTCGGACTCGACGACGATCACGGTCACGTTGTCGCGACCGCCATGCTCGAGGGCGGCCTCGACGAGCTCGCCGGCCAGCCCGGCAGCATGACCCGTGTCGCCCGCCAGGATGCGCGCAAGCTGCTCGTCGCCGACTTCTCTCGAGAGCCCGTCGGAGCAGATCAGGAACACCTGTCGCCCCACTGCGGGAATCAGCCATACGTCGGGGTCGACGACTTCGTCGGCGCCGATGGCACGCGTGATCACATTGCGATCGGGGTGCCGCTCGGCCTCCTCGGGCCCGATCAGCCCTGCGTCGACGAGCTCCTGCACCGCGGAGTGGTCGACGCTCAGCTGCTCGAGGGTTCGGCCGTCCCATGAGTAGACCCTGGAGTCGCCGACGTTGAAGACCATCCAATGGAAGCCGCCGCCGTCACCGGCGTCGACCAACGCGACGCCCGTGAGTGTCGTGCCGGCGACGGCCGTGCCCTCCTCGCCCTCTTGGCTCAGGGCGCGCACCGCATCGTTCGAGGAGTGGATCGCGTCGAGCACCTGCTCGGGCGACGTCGGACGCCCCGCCTCGAGGTGGCGTCTGAACGTCTCGATGACCGCGCGACTGGCCGCGTCGCCTCGCGCGTGCCCACCCATGCCGTCGGCGACCAGGTAGACGGGCGCTTCAGCGAGAAAGGAGTCCTCGTTGACGCTGCGAACTCGACCCACGTCGCTCTGCGCACTGTGTGCGATCACCGCCGACCCGCGCGGAAGCGCGACGATGTCCTCGCCATCAGCCGACACGGTTCTCCTCGTTGCAGCTCGCCACCGGGCCGAGGCCCGGGCACCCCTCCCAGGCGCCGCCTCCCCACGCTAGCAACTCCAGAACATCCGCACGGACCATTGTGGAGACCGACCGGGCCCACGGGGCGACGTCACCGCGCCGAGCGGTGGTCGTCCTCCGTGAAGTGCGGCACCTCGTCGAGCAGCTTCGTGCCGCGCCGTCCGGATTCCATCCGCGCTTTGATGAGGCTGGCGATCGTGGCCACGGCCATGGCCGCGACGATGACGGCGAGTGACGCCCACGTCGAGATCTCGGGCGCCCATTCGATGGGCTCGCCGTCGTTCAGGAACGGGAGCTCGTTGACGTGCAGGGCGTGCAGCACCAGTTTCACGCCGATGAACGCGAGGATGAACGCGATGCCGTACTTGAGGTACTCGAGGCGCTCGAGCAGGCCGCCCAACAGGAAGTAGAGCTGACGCAGGCCCATGAGGGCGAAGATGTTCGCAGTGAAGACGATGAAGGCGCTCTGGGTGATGCCGAAGATCGCGGGAATCGAATCGAGCGCGAACAAGAGGTCGGTCGTGCCGATCGCGATGAACACGAACAGGATCGGTGTGAACACCCGGGTGCCGTCGACCATGGTGCGCAGCTTGATGCCATCGAAGTCGTCTGAGATGCGTACTCGACGGCGGAGCATGCGCACGAGCGGGTTGTCGGTGTCATCGTCGTCGTGGGCGACGAACGCCTGCTGGTACGCCGTCCAGATCAGCCATGCACCGAAGATGTAGAAGATCCAGCTGAAGTTCTCGATGAGCTGTGCGCCGAGCAGGATGAATACGCCCCGGAAGATCAGCGCGAGGATGATGCCGACCATGAGCACCTCCTGCTGCATCTTCTTCGGAACGGCGAAGCGCGCCATGATGATGACGAAGACGAACAGGTTGTCCATCGAAAGGCTGTACTCCGTGAGCCAGCCCGTGATGAACTCACCGGCATGCTGCGCATCGCCGAGCAGGAACATCAGCAGCGCGAAGATCAGGGCGAGCGCGACGTAGAACACCACCCAGAGGGTCGATTCCTTGAACGACGGCACGTGCGGCCGTTTGATCACGAGCAGGAGATCGGCGATGAGGATCAGAGTGAGGACCACGAGGGATCCGACTTCGAACCAGACTGGGAGTTCGAGCACAGGTTGGCCTTCCGGGTGAGTTGAGGGTACAGATGAACCCGAAAGTCTCTCCCGACCGCGCCTTCGCGCGCCGCAACGACCGGAGCGACGTCTCTGGCGCTCGTACTGACGATCGTGACCCGAGACGCGCTGCGTCTCGCGGAATACTCCCCTTCGCTGGCACGAGTCTAGCCGATGGGCACCGTCGGATGCCGCGAGCCGGTCGACCCCGGAAATGCCGAATGCCCTCGCAGGAGCGAGGGCATTCGGGCGTCTGAAGACTCAGCGTGACCCCAGCGGGATTTGAACCCGCGCTGCCGCCGTGAGAGGGCGGTGTCCTAGGCCGCTAAACGATGGGGCCGAATCGACAACTTGAAGAGTATGACACAGCCGCCGGGCCGCCGCAAAATCGGGGCCGCCCGCGGCATCCGTCGAATTCGGGCGTGCATCGAGCGTGTTCAGGTGTGCACTGAGAGTGCCGCTGGGACGACGTCGACCTCGATCGGAAGTGCGCCGAGCCGTTCGCCATCGGCGTACGCCACGATGTCATCAGCCTCGATCGAGACGCGCCTGGCGCGCACGAACTCCACCGCCGGATGATCGACGTGCTCTCCGGCGAAGACCTTCGGGAAGACGGCGATCAAGCCGGCCCGCGAGAGCGGGTGCACGATGAACACATCGAGCCACCCGTCGGTCAGGTCGGCGTGCGGCACGATCCGCATCCCTCCGCCGAACGAGGGCGTGTTCGCGACCGACACGAGCATGGCGTGCTGCTCTCGGCGCACGCCGTCGATGGTGATGACGTACCGGCGGGGCCGGAACGTCGCAAGTTCTCGCACGAGCGCCAACGTGTAGCGGCTCGGGCCGCGAGGGCGGGTCATGTGGTTCGCCCGCTCGTTCACGACCGCGTCGAACCCGGCCGAGACGACGCACGCGAACCACGTGCGATGTGCACCGTGACGCACGATGCCCGCATCGATCGGGCGCGCCGGACGCCGGAGCGCTACAAGCATCGACTCGGTTGCGGCGGCCGGGTCGTCGAACGGCAGGCCGAGGCCGCGCGCGAAGTCGTTGCCCGTGCCGGTCGCGACGATCGCCAGCGGAACATCGGTGCCAGCGAGGAGGTTGATACCGAGCGACGCCATGCCGTCACCGCCCACCACGACGAGGCCGTCCGCGCCCTGCTCGAGCGCCGACTCGGTCTCCCGTCGGAGCAGCTCGAAGTTCGCCTCGCGCACCATCGAGACCTCGTAGCCCTCGGCGATGAGTCGCTCCGCGACCGCGGGACCGACCGCGCGATTGCGGCCGAAGGAGGCGGCCGGGTTGACGGCCACGAGCAGGCGCCGGGGGGCACGGTTCATGGAGCGATTCTGGCAGGCGATAGGGCTTGCGCGGCGACGGGCGGCCGGTGTTGGCTCGAACCATGCGACTCACCAAGCTCGAACATGCCGCACTCGTGATCGAAGACTCCGGCAGCAAGCTCTATGTCGACCCGGGCAAGTTCACGACCCCGATCACCGAGTCGACCGGCGCAGTCGCGGTGGTCATCACGCACAAGCACGACGACCACTGGACGCCGGAGCAGCTGCGGCGCATCGTCGACGCGAACCCCGGCGTGCGCATCTTCGGTCCGGCCGGCGTCGCCGCCGCGGCATCCGAATTCCCGGTGCAGGTCGTCGAAGCTGGCGATGAGGTCGAGGCCGGGCCGTTCCGGCTTCGGTTCTTCGGCGGGCAGCACGCGTTGATCCATTCGTCGATCCCGATCATCGACAACGTCGGCGTGCTCGTGAACGACACGATGTACTACGCGGGCGACTCGTTCACCATTCCAGTGGGCGTCGATGTCGGAGTGCTCGCCGCGCCGGCCGCCGCGCCGTGGATGAAGCTCAGCGAATCGATGGACTACATCGTGGCGGTCGCCCCTCGGCGCGCATTCCCGACGCACGAGATGCTGCTGTCGCAGGCCGGCAAGTCGCTGTCGAACGTGCGCCTTGCCTGGGCGACCGAGCAGGTCGGCGGCGAGTACCTCCCCCTCGAGCCGGGCGACACCCTCGATTTCTGAGTGGGCCGCGCGACCGCTCGTCCTGTAGCCCATCGACAACCCGACGCAGACTTGTCGCGGCTCGCTTGGCGGTCTGGCACACAACTTCACGGCGAGCGCCTGCGACGTTCCGCCCGCTGCTACATTCATGACACTTCAGGGATGTCTCGCTCGTCCAAGATGCCAGCGCTGGCATCCATGCGACGTGCGAATGTCCCGAAAGCTGCCCGGTCGGCCCACCCTCGCCGCACCGTGCTCGCAACGGCCCTGCACCGGCCGTCGTCCTGCACCTCACCCGAGTGCGCCTCCGGCGTGCTCTCTGTCACAGGAGCCCTCAATGACGAGAACAGACCCTTTTCCCGAGCACCGCCACGGAATGGGCATGAAGATCACGATCGTCGTACTGGCGATCGCGCTCGCCACGATGACGACGCTGTTCCTGCTCACGACCGACAAGCTCGCGAACGGCTCAGCCGAACTCGCGGCAGGTGCCGGTACCGCGAGTGAGGGATCGACCGAAGTCGCCGCCGGGGCCGAGAAGCTGTCTCACGGCGCGGTGAGCCTGCACGACGGGGCTGCGGATGCCGCGACCGGCGCCGAGACGCTCGCTGCCGGCGCCGCCTCGACCTCTGCCGGCGCTGCTCGAGTGCGCGCCGGCGCCGACAAGGCCGCCGTCGGCGCTCTGTCACTCGCCGACGGCGCCGCGAAGACCTCATCGGGCGCCGGCACGTTGAACGAGGGAGCGCTGAAGTCCGCCGACGGCACCGTCCGCCTCTCCGATGGCATCAGCCTTGCCGCAACGGGTGCCGGCACCCTCGCCGACGGCGCGTGGCTCACGAAGAACGGTGCGGCGCTCATCGCGGCCGGAAACGGCCAGATCGCCGACTACGCCGTACGACTCGACACCGGCGCGCAGACGGTGGCAGCCGGTGCGAACGCTGCCGCGGCCGGCGCCGCGGACCTCAGCGCGGGTGCCGCGTCGGTCTCGGCAGGATCGGCAGATGCGAAGACGGGTGCGAACTCGTTGGCGGCCGGTCTCGCCGGCCTGAAGTCTGGCGTCGACGGTCTCGCGGGAGGAAGCACTGGCCTCGCGACGGGTGCCGCCACGGTCAGCGGCGGTGCGGCGGGTCTCGCTGCCGCGAACACCAACCTCGCCGACGGATTGATCTCCCTCCGGGCGAACGCCGGAGCAGCCGGCGCGGACGCCTCACTCCTGGCCGCACTCGACCAACTCGTCGCCGGTGCCACCCAAGCGCGTGACGGAGCCGGTGCACTCGCTTCGGGTGCCGCAACCGTCGCCACCGGCGCCGCCGAGCTGAACGCGGGCATCCAGTCCGTGAACGGGTCGGTCGGCGCGCTCTCGACCGGCGCCGCCAAGCTCTCCGAAGGTGTCGGAGTGCTCGCCGACGGCTCGGTGGTGCTCGCAGAGGGCGCCACCTACCTCGCGGGCAAGTCCGGCGAGCTCGCGGCCGGCGCGACGAAGGTCGCCGATGGCTCGGCTGCGCTCGCAGAGGGCGCCACCTTCCTCACCGGCAAGTCCGAGGAACTCGCAGCCGGCACTGCACGCGTCAGCGCTGGTGCCATCGGCGTTCGCGACGGCACCGCGCGGCTCGACGCGAGCGTGGGCGAGCTCGTCGCTGGGGCGATGCGCCTCTCGACCGGCGCCGCCGACCTCGCCGACGGGGCCGCGCGCGTCTCGACCGGTGCGGACGAGCTCGCGGTCGGAACGGGCACCCTCAACCAGGGCGCGTCCGAGCTCGCAACGGGTTCCACGAAGCTCTCGGCCGGAGCGGCGAAGCTCGCCGACGGCACTGAGACGCTCGCACAGGGCGCGAGCGACCTGTCAGAGGGCGCCGGCGCCCTCGCGGACGGCACGACCGATCTCAGCGGTGGCAATGAGCTCGTCGCAGCAGGCAGCGTGCAGCTCGCCGACGGCGCCGCGACCATGGCGCCGACGAGCGTGGTCCCGTGGCTGCTCATCGCGTTCGGAGTGGGTGCGGTCGCGATCGCCGCGTGGGTCGTGCACCGCATCCGGTTCCGCGGCCGCGAGGTCGCGACGGCCTGATCCGGCAAGACCTGACGACCGCCCGGGCCACCCGCCCGGGCGGTCGTCGCGTCGATCAGCCGTCGGGCCAGTCCAGCTCGGGCCAGTCGTCGGGCCATCCAGGCGGAGCCTCGCCGCCGCCGACCTCGTCGCCACCGTTCCCGACGTCACCGTTTCCGTCGCCGCCGTTCCCATTGCCGTTTCCGTTTCCGTTCCCGTTGCCCTCGCCGCCCGGGCCGGGGCCGGCGGGTTCACCGGGTTCATCCGGGATCACCTGGGCAGGTTCAGTCGGTTCCGACGGTTCGGAGGTCTGGTCGTCGTCGCGCGATCCGCTCGGCCCGAAGCTCTCCGTGAACGGGTCGCCACCGTACTTCGCCGAGGCGACCGACATCACCGCGGGCCACATCCGGTGTCGTGCCGTGGCCGCTTCGCCGCTGTCGAAGGAGATGCTGCGCTGGTTGCCGGACCCGGTCACGCTCACCACCGCCGCGACGGTGGCGACCTTCGAACTCGCTCCCACCATCCAGGTGTCCTTCGCGCCATCCGTCGTCCCGGTCTTGCCGATCAGGGGCACGCGGGGCTCGGTGCCGAACCATGAAGCCTGTGCGGTGCCGCTCGTCATCACGAGGCCGAGGGCATAGTGCATCGTCGCCGCCACGTCGGGCGAGACCGCGGGGCTGCAGGTCGACTTGGGCGCTGCGATCTCGACGCCATTGCGATCGACGATCCGATCGATCGCGATGGGGGTGCACGCGACCCCGTTGTTGGCGATCCCAGCGAACGCGACCGCCATGCTGAGCGGGGCGACCTCATTGGTGCCGATCACCGACGACGGTCCCTGGAAGAGTGGATTGCCGTCGGCCCGGTGCACTCCGAATGCCTCAGCGGTCTTCCGGATGCCGCAGAGGTCGACCTCCTTCGCCATGCCCACGTAGCCGGTGTTGATCGACCCGATCGTCGACTCCAGCGCCGTGTAGTTGGCACCCGCCTCGTTTGCGTCGTTCCGGGGGTTCCAGTCGCCGGCGAAGTGCGGCCCGAGGCAACTGTCCTGGAACGTGCCCCAATTGCTCTTCCGCCGGGAGTCGACGCGCTCTCCGAGCGCGTGTCCCTCGTTGAGCCACTGGGCCAGCGTGAACACCTTGTACGACGACCCCGGTTGGAATCCGCTCGACCCGCCCTCGGTGTAGTCGGTGTTGTAGTTGACGCTCGTGTACTGGGGGCCGGTCTGCAGTACCGCCGGATCTTGGCTGTAGATCTTGTTCTGCGCCATCGCGAGCACGCGTCCGGTGCCGACCTGCACACTCGAGATCACGGCCCCGACATCCCACTCGGGGTACGTCTGCGGCACATTGTTCGCGATAGCGGCCACGGCGGCGTCCTGCAGGTCGAGATCGAGCGTCGTGTAGACCTCGTATCCGCCGCGTCGGAAGTTGAGCATGCGCTCCTGCTCGTCCTCCCCGAAGATGGGGTCGGTCTGCAGGATGTTCTTCACGTAGTCGCAGAAGTACGCACTGCCCGCCGCGGTCTGGCACCCCGTGCTCGGCTCGGTGATGGCGGGCTGCACGGGCGTTGCGATCGCCTCATCGAACTCGGCCTGCGTGATCTTCTTCTGCTCGAGCATGCTCGTCAGGATGTAATCGCGCCGCGCGGTGTTGTCGGCGTACCCGTTCGCTGCTCCGTTGGTCTCGCTGTCGGGCCGGTCGAGCTGGAACTTCACCGGATTGTTGACGATCGCCATCAGCGACGCCGCCTGTGAGAGCGTCAGGTTCGCGGCGGTGGTCGAGTAGTAGTAGTTCGCCGCCGCCTCGATGCCGTAGACGGTGCCGCCGAAGCCGGCGATATTGAGGTAGCCGAGCAGGATCTCGTCCTTGGTGTACCGCTTCTCCACGCCGATCGCGAGACGCATCTCTCTCAGCTTGCGATCGATGGCGACCTCGGTGGCCGTGTCGTAGCAGGCGAGCTCGGCTTCCTCGACGATTGCGAACCGGGAATCGGGGGTGAGCGCGGCCGACTCCTCCTCTGTCAGCTTGTCGAGTGCGATGGGGCCCGCTTCACGCTCGCACTCCTGCACGAGCACGTTCTTCACGTACTGCTGGGCGATCGAGGAGCCACCCTGGGTCCTGCCACCGGTTGCGGTGGTGAGCGCCGCCCGCACCGTGCCCTGCAGGTCGATGCCGCCGTGTTCGTAGTAGCGCGGATCCTCCCCCGCCACGGTCGCGTCCTTGACGTACTGGTTGATCGCGTTCCAGCCGACCTCGACACGGTTCTGGTCGTAGAACGACGCGAGAAGGGCGGTCGAACCGTCGGATCTCGTGGCGTAGATGTCGCTCTTCTGCGAGAGTTCGCCGATCTGGAGGTAGCCGGGCAGGTTCTCGAACATCCCGATGGTTCCGGATGCCGCGATGCCGACGGTCGCGATCGCCGGCGTGATCCCGACCACGACGAGCGTCGCGGCGGCGGCACTCGCGACCACGAGGCCGATGATTCCGCCGATGACGCCCAGCGGCGTGCGAGTTTCCGCGAAGTCGCGATTCCGCTTGTTGCGTGGCGTCACCCACCTCACCCCCCGTGCGAGCGTCAGTCGAGGCGAGCCTGGTCCTGCAGGGCGCACCTTCGTCGTCCCTCCCAATGGAACAGCAGGGGGCGGCACCTGTAAAGGGGGCTCGCCCCGCAGCCCCCCCGTTCACCTGGAGCAGGAACGCCGATGAGGTCCTTCTCCGTGCCATCCGTCAACGAGATTCACGCCACGGGGCATGGCAACACCGCCGGAAATCGTGCCGGGAACGCAGTGAAGGCGCAGGACGGGCAATGCATGACATTGCCGAGGAATCCTGCGCCTCTCAGAGCTGGGGTACCTGGACTCGAACCAAGAATGGCGGTACCAGAAACCGCTGTGTTGCCAATTACACCATACCCCAATGGCTCGGAACCGAAGCCCCGCGCCGACATGCAACTCTAGCCTACGCAGCGCATGGCGGCCAAACCGACCCGGGTCTGCGCGAGCAGCCGAATACCGGTCAGGTAAGCCGCCCTGTCAGCGCCTCGATGCGATCGAGCGAGTCGATCTTGCCGAGGATCTGCATCGATTCGAAGAGCGGCGGCGACACACGCCGACCCGAGATCGCGGTGCGCACCGGCCCGAACGCGACGCGTGGCTTGAGCCCCAGCCCGTCGACCAGTGCGGCGCGCAGTGCCTGCTCGATCTCGTCGTGGTTCCATGCGTCGGCCGGCAGGCGGTCGAGCGCTTCGCGCGCGGCGGCGAGCACCGTGGCGGCGTCAGCGGGGAGCGCGGCGAGCGCGCTCTCCTCGAACTCGAGGCCCGCGGCATCCGTGAACAGGAAGCCCAGCATGCCGGGAGCTTCGCCGAGCAGGCCGATGCGTTCCTGAACCAGCGGCGCCGCCTCGACGAGCACTGCCTCCTGCGCCGCCGTGATCGGGTTGTCGACCACACCCGCCTTCTGGAGATACGGCACCGTTCGCGCCGCGAACTCCGCGACGTCGAGTTGGCGGATGTGATCGCCGTTGATCGCCTCGGCCTTCTTCAGGTCGAAGCGTGCGGGGTTGGGATTGACGTTCTCGACATCGAACGCCGCCACGAGCTCATCGCGGCTGAACACGTCACGGTCGGCCGAGAAGCCCCAGCCGAGGAGGGCGAGGTAGTTCACGAGTCCTTCGGGAACGAACCCGCGTTCGCGATGGTGGAAGAGGTTGGACTCGGGGTCGCGTTTCGAGAGCTTCTTGTTGCCGTCGCCCATGACGTAGGGCAGGTGGCCGAAGCGGGGCACGAAAGTCGTGACGCCGATGTCGATGAGCGCGTGGTAGAGCGCGATCTGGCGAGGCGTCGACGAAAGCAGGTCTTCACCGCGCAACACATGAGTGATGCCCATGAGCGCGTCGTCGACGGGGTTGACGAGCGTGTAGAGCGGCGCACCGTTCGGGCGCACCACGACGAAGTCGGTGGTGGTGCCCGCCGGGAAGCTGATCTCGCCGCGCACGAGGTCGTCGAACCCGAGGTCGATGTCGGGCACGCGTAGGCGCAGCGCGGGCTCGCGTCCTTCGGCGCGGTATGCGGCCCGCTGGTCGTCGGTGAGGTCGCGATCGAAGTTGTCGTAGCCGAGCTGCTTCGGCCGGCCGGCTGCCGCGTTGCGTGCGTCGATCTCGTCGGCGGTCGAATAGCTCTCGTACACGTGGCCGGCGGCCTTCAGCCGCTCGACGACATCGGCGTAGATTCCGGCGCGCTGCGACTGCCGGTACGGTTCGTGGGGGCCGCCGACGCCGATGCCCTCGTCCCAGTCGAGGCCGAGCCAGGTGAGCGCGTCGATGATCTGTTCGTAGCTCTCTTCGCTGTCGCGGGCGGCGTCGGTGTCTTCGATGCGGAAGACGAACGTTCCGCCCGTGTGCCGGGCGTAGGCCCAGTTGAAGAGCGCGGTGCGCACCAGGCCGACGTGCGGCGTACCGGTGGGCGACGGGCAGAAGCGCACACGGATGTCGTGACCGGTGGCCGTGGTGGTGGGGTGAGCTGTGTCAGGCATACGCGTCAATGTTATCTGCGGGCGATGCGTGGTCGCGTCGAGCCGGAAGCCAGGCGATCACTCGACGTCGGCGAGTGCACTCGGTGTCGGCGGGTCACGCAGTGTGGGCCGTTCACTCGGCGTCGGCGAGGTCACGCAGCACCGCGAGCGTCGCGCCGACGGCGGGGACCCGCTCCGCGCCACGCGCGGTCACGAGGTGCAGCGAGCGCACGTCGGCCCTGGCGGTCGGCCGGGTGACGACTCCCTTGTGCCGCGGCGCGACATCGAGCGCGAGCGCCGGCAACAGCGCGACGCCGAGGCCCTGGGCCACCATCCCCTCCACGGCGACGAAGTTGTCGGTCTCGAATGCGATGCGAGGGGTGAATCCCGCGGCATCCGCGAGTTCGAGCAGGTGTCCGCGGCAGCGGGGACATCCGGCGATCCAGGGGTCGTCGGCGAGCTTCGCGAGATCGACGACATCGGATGCCGCGGCCGGATGCCCCGTCGGAAGCACCAGCCGCATCGGCTCGTCGCCGAACGCGAGCACGTCGAGCCCGCGGGCGCTCGCCCGGTGCGGGTCGTCGCGGTCACCCGGATAGCTGAACGTGATCGCGAGGTCGGCACGATCGGCTCGTACGGCCGCGACCGCCTCGGGCGGCTCGGCCTCGACGTAGGTGACGGCGACACCGGGATGCCGCGCGGCGAGTGCCGCGATCAGCCGCGGCACGAGCGACGCCGAGGCCGACGGGAACGCGACGAGCCTGAGCCGCCCGGTGTGCAGCCCGCGGAGGTCGGCGAGCTCGCCCGCTGCGGCCTCGAGCGCGGTCGCGACCGCATTGGCATGGCGCGCGAGGACGCGCCCCGATTCCGTGAGCCGGATGCCGCGGCCCACGCGTTCGACGAGCGCGATGCCGGTGCGCTGCTCGAACCGACGCAACTGCTGGCTCACGGCAGGCTGGCTGTAGCCGAGCGCCTCGGCGGCCGCGGTGATCGAACCGTGGGTCGCAACCTGTCGCACGACGCGGACGGTCTGCAGGTCGAGCGCCGCGGCGAGGTGTTCGATCGAGGTGTCAGCCACGCGTGAATCATAACTTGCCGTCATGAATGTGATCACACACCAGCGATTGTCGAATGGGTACGCTTCGGCGGAAGCTGGTGGCATGCATCCACTTCGACACCGATTCGCCGCGCGCAGCGGCTACCTGTCGGCATGCACGCTCGGACTTCCCGCCGACGTGACCCGCGACGCGGTACGACGCGATCTCGACCGTTGGGCGACCGGCGATGCCACGGCTCCGCACTACTCCGCGCTGCTCGAACGCGCACGCGGTCACGCCGCCGCTCTCCTCGGCGTCGACTCCGGGCGCATCGCCACGGGATCGCAAGTGTCGGTCTTCGCCGGGCTCGCCGCCGCCAGTGCCCCGAGTGGCGCCGAGATCGTGTGCGTCGACGGCGACTTCTCGTCGGTCGTGGCACCGTTCCTCGCCCGAGGCGACCTTCGGGTTCGCCATGTGCCGCTCGACGCCCTCGCAGGCGCGGTGACCTCAGGCACCTGGCTGGTCTCGTACTCACTCGTGCAGTCGGCGACGGGCGAGGTGGCCGACGCGGCATCCGTCAGCGCAGCCGCTCGCGACGCCGGCGCGCTCGTGCTCGTGGACACCACACAGGCGACCGGATGGATGCCGACCGACGACCTCGACGCCGACCTCATCGTGTGCCACGCCTACAAATGGCTCTCCGCACCACGCGGCGCGGCGTTCGCCGCCTTCTCCGAGCGGGCGATCGCAGAGTTCACGCCGTACACCGCGGGGTGGTACTCGGGCACCGACCCCTGGGCGTCCTGCTATGGTCCCGGGCTCTACGTGGCTGACGACGCGAGCCGCTTCGATGTCTCCCCCGCGTGGCACGCGTGGGCCGGAGCCGAGGCCGCGCTCGAGTTCGCCGCCGCGCTCGACATGGACGACGTGCGAAGGCACGACCTCGCGCTCGCGAACGGCTTCCGCGAACGGCTGGGGATGGCGGCATCCGACAGCGCGATCGTCACCTGGCCAGACGCCGACGGTACCGCGCTCGCGGCGCTCGGCGCGGCCGGCATCACCGCCTCCGGGCGGGCCGGGCGTGCGCGTGTGGCCTTCCACCTGTGGAACGAGGAGGACGACGTGGATCGTGCCGCTCGGGCCGTCAGCCGCTGACGGCAGCCGTAGTTCGGCAGCCGTAGTTCGGCAGCCGGGCCTGGGCTTCGCCGGCCAGCGCCACGTTTCGTGGGTCAGCCGGCGGTGCGCACCGGATTCGAGAGCGTGCCAAGCCCCGAGACCGACACCTCGACGGTGTCGCCCGCGACCAGCGGCCCGACACCGGCCGGCGTGCCCGTCAGGATGACATCGCCCGGCAGGAGCGTGAACACGCTCGACGCGTAGGCGATGATCGCAGACACCGAATGCACCATGTCGACCAGTCGCCCGTCCTGTCGGCCCTCGCCGTTCACGCTCGTCTCGATCGTGCCGTGCTCGAAGTCGAGATGGGTGTCGATCACGGGACCGAGCGGGCAGAACGTGTCGAAGCCCTTCGCTCGGGTCCACTGGCCGTCGCTGCGCTGGAGATCGCGCGCGGTCACGTCGTTCGCGATGGTGTAGCCGAACACGACGTCTTCGGCATCCGCTTCACTCACGTTCTTCGCGATGCGGCCGATCACGACCGCCACCTCGCCCTCGTGCTCGACCCGTTCGCTCTGCGGGGGCAGCACGATCGCGTCACCGGGCCCGATCACCGACGTATTCGGCTTGAGGAACAGTAGCGGCTCGGCGGGCGCCTCGCCGCCCATCTCCTCGGCGTGCTCGCGATAGTTCTTGCCCACCGCGACGACCTTCGAGCGCGGGATCACCGGAGCGAGCAGCTTCGCTTCGCCGAGCGACACGCGTTCGCCGGTCGGCTCGAAGCCGGCGAACATCGGGTCGGCCTTCAGCACGACGAGTTCGTGCTCCTCCTCGTCGACGA
>DASSBT010000091.1:0-3450 GCA_035698465.1 Agromyces sp.
ACGCTCCTTCGTCGCTCCTCAACCCACGTCGTCGAGACGCTCCTTCGTCGCTCCTCAACCCACGGAGGCGAGCGGGATGCGGATGGTGAGCGTGGTGCCCGCCCCCAGCGGGCTCTCGAGCTCGATCGAGCCGCCGACGGCGTCGACGCGGTCGGCGATGCCCAGCATGCCCGTGCCGGCATCGAGCGACGCGCCGCCTGCGCCGTTGTCACGCACGACGAGCTCGAGCTCGTGGTCGTGGACGTACGCGCGCACCCAGGCCCGCGTCGCGCCCGAGTGCTTGGCCACGTTGGCGAGTGCTTCGGCGAGCGCGAAGTACGCCGTCGATTCGACGACTTCGGGCAGGCGCCCCTCGGCCTGCACGTCGACGACCACCGGCACCGGACACCGCCCCGCCAGCTCGGGCACCGCGAGCGAGAGTCCGCCAGAGGACAGGAGGCTCGGGTGGATGCCGTGCGCGAGTTCGCGCAACTCCTTGAGCGCCTGGTTCAGCATCTCGATCGTGCCGTCGAGCTCCGCGCCGAGCGGCTCGACCCCGCGGTCGCGCGCCTGGTTCGCGACGAGTCGCAGGCGCATGCCGAGCGAGACGAGGTGCTGCTGCGCGCCGTCGTGGAGGTCTCGTTCGATGCGGCGTCGCGCCTCGAGACCGGCCTCGACGATGCGGGTTCGCGACTGGCGCACCTGTTCGAGGGTGCGTTCGATCTCCGAGCGCAGGCGCCCGTTGTCGACCGAGAGCCGGAGCGCGCTCGACACGCCGTCGAGCAGTCGCATGTTGTCGGTGAGCACACGGTCGTGGCGGATGAGTGCGATCGGCGCCCCGAGCGGTGAGGCGACCGGCAGGATGCTGTGGGTGCCGCCGCGCATCTCGGCGTCGGATGCCTCGATGGGCATGCCCGCGGCATCCGCGTACGTTCCGCGTTCCTCATCCCACCAGTACACGCGCACGGACGCGTCGCGCAGGGTGCGGGCGAGCGATTCGGCCCACAGCCCGCGATCGGCGCCCTCACGGGTGATGCGCATGAGGTCGGCGACCCTGGCGCGCATGTTCCGGGTGTGGGCGACGCCGGCGTCGAAGCTCACCGGGATGGATGCGATGGCGATGAGCGAGACCGTGCGGAGCACCTCGTCGGACGTCGTCGATGCCGCGTAGCTCGCCGCCTGGGCGGCGAGCGTGATCGCCCACGCGAGCAGCGCGAGGGGCATGAGGAACGCGACCGTACGTGCGGGCACGCTGGCACGCACCCACCGTACGAGGAGGCGTCCGGCGATGGCCAGCGCGAGAAGCCCGCCGACCATGCGGAACCCGATGTCGACGAGGCCGAACAGCGCAGGGGCATCCGCCACCTGGTACGGATTCGCCGCACACGCGTCGCATCCGACCAGGGCGGGCGTGGCGAAGAGCACGACGACCAGGAGGTTCACGAGCGAGGCGATGATCGCGATGCCGGCGACCCAGCGGTCGAACGCGTCGCTCAACCGTCCCTTCGGGTACACGAGCACGAGCACGCCCACGACGACCGCCCACGCGAGGTCGACGCCGCGCACCAACGGCCACACCCATTCCCAATCGCCGATCACGCGATAGATCGACTGCGGGATCCACAGCACGACGAACGCGACCATCAGCCGTGGCGGAACGCGGGTGGGGCTGATCGCCCAGGCGACTCCGGCGCAGGCTGCGAAGACGAGCGGCACGATCGCGTGCAGGGTCGTGTACGACACCTCGTCGCGCTCGGCCTCGGGCGTCGCCATGAAGCCGGCGACCTCCATCGTGAGGCTGAGCGCCACCACGACGGTGATGACGGCGGTGCGTCTGACGATCCGGCCTTTACGGCCGGGGGCCATCACCGCTCGCCGAGGAGCGTGAGCACGGCGAGTACCCGCCGGTGATGCTCGGGCGACTCCTCGAGATCGAGTTTCTGCAGGATGCTGCGCACATGGGTCTCGACGGTCTTCAGCCCGAGGAACAGGCTCTGCGCGATGCCGCCGTTCGAGTACCCCTGGGCCATGAGTTCGAGCACCGAGCGCTCGCGTTCGGTGAGACGCGAGAGCGGGTCATCCGCCCTGGTGCGCTTGACGAGCTGCTCGACGACCTCAGGGTCGACGACGGAGCCGCCGGATGCCACGGTCTCGACCGCACGCACGAGGGTCTGCGGCTCCGACACGCGCTCCTTGAGGAGGTAGCCCGTGCCGCTGCCTGCGCCCATGACCCGCAGCGCATATTCGGGCGTCGCGTACATCGAGAGCAGCAGCACGCCGATGGTCGAACCACCCGCGCGCATCGCCTCGAGCGCGGCGATGCCCTCGTCGCGGTAGCTCGGCGGCATCCGGATGTCGAGGACCGCAGCATCGATGCCGCCGCCCTGCACCACCTCGAGGAGCTCGTCGCCGGTGCCGACGGATGCGACGACGTCGATTCCGCCGCCTTCGAGCACCTTCGCGATGCCCTCGCGGAGGAGCAGCGCATCGTCCGCGATCGCGACGCGCAGGGGGCGGGCGTCGTTCATCGCACCTCCGTTCGAAGGCAGGCGCAACCGTTCGGGAGCCAGTACCCGCCTGTGCCGACTGTACCGCGTGCGCCGCGCCGCGGTTCGACCCAGTTCAGGGGGTAGGCGGATGCCGCGGGCTCACGCGCACCGCGGCATCCGGTCGTCGGCGACACGTCACACGAGCGAGTCGCGCCAGGCGGCGTGCAGCGCAGCGAACCGCCCCGACCCGCCGATCAGCTCGGCGGGCGAGCCGTCCTCGACGATGCGACCGTGCTCCATGACGAGCACTCGGTCGGCGATCGCGACGGTCGACAGGCGGTGCGCGATGATGATGGCCGTACGATCGGCGAGCAGGGTCGTGAGGCCCTGCTGCACCAGCCGCTCACTCGGGATGTCGAGGGAGCTCGTCGCCTCGTCGAGGATCAGCACCGCCGGGTTCGCGAGGAACGCGCGCGCGAAGGAGATGAGCTGCCGCTGCCCGGCACTCACCCGCCCCCCGCGCTTGTTCACGTCGGTGTCGTACCCGTTCGGCAGTCCCTCGATGAACTCGTGCGCGCCGACGGCCTTCGCGGCACCCACGATCTCGTCGAACGTCGCGTCGGGCTTGCCGAGCGCGATATTGTCGGCGACCGATCCCGAGAAGAGGTACGCCTCCTGGGTGACCATGACGATCGCCCGTCGCAGGTCTTTCGGGTGCAGCGACCGCAGGTCGACGCCGTCGAGCTCCACCACGCCGTCGCTCGGGTCGTAGAACCGCGCGATGAGCTTCGCAAGCGTGGACTTGCCCGCACCGGTCGACCCCACGAGCGCGACGGTCTGACCGGCCGGCACATCGAGGTCGAAGCGCGGCAGGATGACCCGCTCGGGCGTGTACGCGAACTCGACGCCCTCGAACCGCACGTGGCCGTGCGCCTTCCACAGGTCGACGGGCCGCCCCGGGTCGGGCACGCTCGGCTGCTCC
>DASSBT010000092.1:0-3025 GCA_035698465.1 Agromyces sp.
GAAGAACCACAGCGGCACCATCGCCGGGAAGTTGAACGGGCTGATGATGCCCACCACCCCGACCGGCTGGCGCGTCGTGTACACGTCGATGCCCGTCGACACGTTCTCGGAGTACTCGCCCTTCGTGTACCCCGGCATGGCACAGGCGAGCTCGACGACCTCAAGTCCGCGCGCGATCTCGCCCGCGGCATCCGACATCACCTTGCCGTGCTCGCTCGTGAGGATCGCGGCGAGCTCGTCCGAGCGCGCGGCGAGCAGTTCACGGAACGTGAACATGACCGCCTGGCGCTTGGCGATCGACGTGTCGCGCCAGCCGGGGAACGCGCGGGCGGCGGCCTGCACCGCGGCATCCACGTCGTCGGTCGAAGCGAAGCGCACGCGCTTCTGCTCGACGCCGAGCGCGGGATTGTAGACGGGGCCCGTGCGGTCGGAATCCCCGGCGACGGATGCCCCGTCGATCCAGTGCTCGACGGTCGCCGTGGCGGCGGCCGCTGCCTGTGTTCCACTCATTGTCTGGCTCATGAGTCAGCCCTCTCCTTCGAGTGCGGTGCCCAGTACTTCATCGTAGATCGCCACCGCTTCGGCGACCTCCGCTGGGGTGACCACGCACGGTGGCACCACGTGGATTCGGTTGTCCTGCACGAACGGGAGGAGCCCGCGCGCGATGAGTGCGGACTTGAGTCGGCCCATCGCGGCCGCCGGCAACGGCTCCCGGGTGTCACGATCGGCGACGAGTTCCATCGCCCAGAACACACCCTCGCCGCGCACCTCGCCGATGACGGCGTGCTTCTCGGCGAGCCCGGCGAGCGCCGGCCCGATCTCGGTGTCGCCGATAGCACGGGCATTGTCGACGATGCCCTCGGATTCCATCGCGTCGAGCGCCGCCACGATCGAGGCCATCGCGAGCGGATGCCCCGAGTAGGTGAGTCCGCCCGGAAACACGCGCTCGTCGAAGATCGCGGCGATCGGGTCGGAGATGATGACGCCGCCGACCGGGATGTACCCCGAATTGACGCCCTTGGCGAAGGTGATCAGGTCGGGGCGAACGTCGTAGGCGTCGAACGCGAACCAGCGGCCGGTGCGGCCGAAGCCGCACATGACCTCGTCGAGGATCAGCAGGATGCCGTGCTCGTCGGCGAGCTGGCGCACGCCCGCGAGGTAGCCCGGCGGCGGCAGCATGATGCCGGCAGTGCCGGGGATCGTCTCGAGGAGGATCGCCGCGATCGAACTCGGCCCCTCCGCCTCGATGACCCGCCGCAGGTGGTGCAGCGCGCGCTCGGCCTCCTCCTCGGGCGTCGTGGCCCAGAACTCGGAGCGGTAGAGGTAGGGACCGAAGAAGTGCACGTGGCCACGGGCGAACTCGTTCGGCACCCGGCGCCAGTCTCCCGTCGAGACGATCGCCGCGCCGGTGTTGCCGTGGTACGAGCGGTACGTCGACAGGATCTTGTCGCGGCCGGTGTAGAGCCGCGCCATCCGGATGGCGTTCTCGTTCGCGTCGGCGCCGCCATTCGTGAAGAACACCTTGTGGAACCCGGGCGGCGCGTGACCGATGATGCGCTTGGCGGCCTCGCCGCGCGCGAGGTTCACCGTCGACGGCGCGATCGTCGTGAGCAGTTCGGCCTGCTCGCGGATCGCCTGCACGACCGACGGATGCTGGTGGCCGATGTTGACGTTCACGAGCTGGCTCGAGAAGTCGAGGTACTCGTGGCCGGCGTGATCCCAGACGCGGCATCCGCGCCCGCTCGCGACGACGAGCGATGGCGGCTGCGCCTGCGCCGACCACGAATGGAACACGTGGTCGCGGTCGAGTTCGCGGGCGAGTGCGTCGAGATCGTCGACGAGATTCTCGGTCATTGCTACGTTGCCTTCCTTTGTGTTGCCAGCCGGTTGAGGAGCGCCACGCGAAGCGCGACGCGTCTCGAAACCACGTTCTGCGGCATCCGGTTTCGAGACGGCGCTGGAGCGCCTCCTCAACCCGCGAGCACTGTTAGTTGCCGCCCTCGGCGAGTTCGACCTCGATGGGCTCGAAGCTCTCGCCGGTGGTGTCGACGCCGTCGGCTTCGAGCTGTTCGAGCGCCTGGTTGATCCATTCGTTCGTCCAGGCCGTCGCCGGCGGCTCCTCGGTGATCGGGCTCGCACCCGACTCGTTGACGGCGCTCAGTGCGCCCGCCACCGTGGCATCCCACGCCTGCTCATCGATCACGCCGATGCCGTCAGGAGCCGGCCAGATGAGCTTGTTCGATTCGTTGACCATCCAGAGTTCGTGGCTCGGGCCCCAGCCCGACCCGGCGGCGATGGTGATCTCTGACGCCTCCTCGGGGTTCTCGGCGGCGTAGATCCAGCCCCTGATGACCGCCTTGAGGAGAGCGACGGTCGTCTCCTGGTACGCCTCATCGCTCTCGAGCCGCTCGGTGTCGGCCCAGATCGCGTCCTGCAGCATGGCGCCCACGGTGTCCTGGTAGCTGATGACGTTGAAGTCGTCGGGCTGGTAGAGCTCGCCCGTGTCGGGGTTCACCGCCTCGAGCAGCTGCGCGTACTCGTTGTAGGTCATCGCCTGGGCTGCGTCGATGTCACCCTGCAGGAAGGCGTTCATGTTGAAGTCCTGCGTGATGATCTCGACGGTCGACGAGTCGAGGCCCTCCTCGGCCATGGCCGCGAAGATCTCCCACTCGTTGCCGAAGCCCCACGAGCCGATCTTCTTGCCCTCGAAGTCGGCGACCGACTCGATGCCCGAATCGGCCCACGACACCTGCAGCGTGCCCGACTCCCTGAAGATCTGGGCGATGTTGGTGAGGTTGGCGCCCTGCTCGATCGAACCGAGCACCTTCGGCACCCAGGCGATCGCGTAGTCCACGTCGCCGTTGGCGAGGGCGTCCTGCGGCACGATGTCACCGCCCGAGGGGATGATCTCGACGTCCAGGCCCTCCTCCTCGAAGTAGCCGAGCTCCTGGGCGGCGAAGTAGCCGGCGAACTGGCCCTGCGGCAGCCACTGGAGCTGGAGCTTCACCGGAGTGAGCTCCGTGCC
>DASSBT010000093.1:0-4025 GCA_035698465.1 Agromyces sp.
ACGCTCGGCTGCTCCTCGAGCACGCCCGAGATCTTCTCGAGTGCGGATGCCGCGGACTGGTACCCGTTGTAGAACATCGCCATGTCCTCCATCGGGTCGAAGAACCGCTTCGTCCAGAGCAGCGCCGCGAGCAGCACGCCGATCGCGATCTGCCCGTCGACGACGCGGAATCCGCCGACCACGAGCACTGCGGCGACGCAGGCGTTGCCGATCAACAGCAGTCCGGGATCGTAGATGCCGAACAGCTGGATGACCTTCGCGTTCACGTCGCGGTAGTCCTCGACCAGGTCGCCGAACTCCTTCTCGTTGCGCTTCTCCTTACGGAACGCCTGCACGGCCCGGATGCCCGTCATCGACTCCACGAAGTGCACGATGAGCTTCGCGCTCGCGACGCGCGACCGCCGGAAGAGCGCCTGCGACCGCACCTGGAACCAACGCGTGAGCACGGCGAGCGGCACGAGCGCGACCAGGATCACGAGTGCCGAGACCCAATCGAGCAGCGCCAGCGCGATCGCCGTGAACGACATGTAGAGGGCGCCGCGCACCAACTGGCTGATGCCCTCGTCGAGCAGTTCTCGGATGGCGTCGAGGTCGCTGGTCTGCCGCGAGATGATGCGACCCGACGTGTACGACTCGTGGAACTCGAGCGAGAGCTTCTGCGTGTGCAGGAACACCCGGGTCCGCAGGTCGAGCAGCACCGCCTGGCTGATCCTCGCCGCCAGCCGGATGTACCACGCCATCAGGAATGCGCCGGCCGCGCCGGTCAGCAGGTACGCGAGACCGGCGAAGCCGACCGGCACCCAGTCGCCGGTGATCAGCGCGGGCAGGCCTTGGTCGATGCCGTACGCGATGAGTGCGGGCCCGGCGACCTGCGCGCCCGTCGAGACGACGACGACCGCCATCGTGAGCCAGAGCCTGGCGCGCACCGGGTGCAGCAGCGAGCCGAGCAGCCGCAGCGACCGCTGCCTGATCTGCTTGGACTCGGCCTTGGTGAAGTCGTGGCGCTCCTCGCCCTCGACGCCCATGACGGTGCTCATCGGGTCGCCTCCTCTCGTTCGATGGGTTCGATGGGTTCGGAATCCGCTGGTCGAGTAGCGCCCGACGGAGTCGGACGCGTCTCGAGACCCTCGGCGACGACGCGATCAACGAGGTCAGCGGATGCCGCGGCGGCCTCGCGCCGCTCCTCGTCTTCGAGACTCGAGATCACGAAGGCGTAATGCTCCGACGTGCGGAGCAGCTCGGAGTGCGTGCCGACCGCCGTGATGCGCCCGTCTTCGAGCAGCGCCACCCGGTCGGCGAGCATCACGGTCGACGGCCGGTGCGCCACGATGAGCGCCGTGGTCGACGCGAGCACATCGCGGAGCGCGGCCTCCACGCGTGCCTCGGTCGCCACGTCGAGCGCCGAGAGCGGGTCGTCGAGCACCAGCACCGACGGGGATGCCGCGACCGCACGCGCGAGCGCGAGCCGCTGGCGCTGCCCGCCCGAGAGACTCATGCCCTCTTCGCCGACGGTCGTGTCGACGCCGTCGGGCAGGTCGTACGCGAAGCCGGCTTGCGCAATGCGCAGTGCCTCATCGAGCACCCGCTCGGCCTCGGCTCTCACCGCAGGGTCATCGCCCGCGAGTTCGGGCCTGCCGAGCAGCACGTTGTCGCGCACGCTGGCGCTGAAGAGCGTCGCGTCCTCGAACGCCATGGCCACGTGGGTGCGGAGTTCCTCGCGGGAGAGCGCGCGGATATCGACGCCATCGATCGTGATCGACCCGCCGGTGACGTCGTAGAGCCGGGAGACGAGCGCGGTCAGTGTGGTCTTGCCCGACCCGGTGAGACCCACGAGCGCCATCGTCTCACCGGGCGTCAGCGTGAGGTCGACGCCGTCGATCAGGTCGCCGAACCGATCGGGCGCGTCCTGGTAGCGGAAGTGCACATCGTCGAAGACGAGCTCGCCGCGGGGACGCTCGACCGAAACCGGCCGCTCGGGGTCGGTGATCCGGTTCTCGCTGTCGAGGATGTCGAAGAAGCGATCGGTGGCCGTGCGAGCGTCGACCGAGAACGCCAGCAGGAAGCCGATCGACTCGATCGGCCACGCGAGCACCGTCGCCGTGGCGAAGAACGCGACGAGCTCACCGACCGTGAGCGCACCCTGTGCGGCGAGCCAGACGCCCAGCACGAGGCACACCGCCAGCGCGATCGCCGGCACCACAAGGATCCATGCCCAGATACCGGCATCCAGTCGCGCTTTCTCGATCTCGGTGCTGCGCAGTGATTCGGCCTGCGTACGGAAGTTCGAGAGTGCGTGCTTGCCCCGCCCGAACGCCTTCAGCACCCGGATGCCGTGCACCGACTCCTCGACCGCGGTCGCGAGGTCGCCCGCCTGGTCCTGGCTGCGCCGTGAGACCTCGGAGTAGCGGCCCTCGAACCGGTAGCCGACCACCCAGAGCGGGATCGAGCAGACGAGGAACACGAGACCGAGCATCCAGTTCATCGACACGAGGATGACGAGGCCGACGACGATCACGATGAGGTTCACGACCAGCAGCACCAGGCCGAACGACAGCCACCGGCGGATGAGCCCGAGGTCGCTCACCGCGCGCGAGAGCAGCTGCCCGCTCGGCCAGCGGTCGTGGAAGCTGACCGGCAGGTCTTGCAGTCGTGCGTACAAGGCATTGCGCATCCGCGCCTCGACACGGGTGCCCGGGGTCAGCACGAACCAGCGACGCAGCGCGATCATGCCCGCCTCGAGCACGCCGAGCCCCAGCACGACGCCGGCGAGCGGCCAGATCGCGCTCGCATCTCCGTCGGTCAGCGGGCCGTCGACGATCGCCTGCAGCACCTGCGGGATGGCCAGTGCGATGAGCTGCGCGACGAGCGCGGCGCCCATTCCCGCGACGATGAAGGGAAGGGCGGGGCCCGCGTACTCGCGCAGCCTGAAGAGCGTGCGCACCGTGCCGACGCGCGTCGATGGGGGGTCTGTGGGGTGAGGGGTGGCTGGCAAGGCCGGGTCCTTCCGGAGGAGGGCGCCGAGACGTCGCGAGAGGACATCGGATCGGCGGGATCAGAACGAGCGGACGCGTCGAAGGCGTCGGGGATGCGGACGAGCCGCGAAATCGAGCAGGCCGAGCCTGCGGGCGGGGCGGGGAGCTACCCGGCGAGCGCCTCGACGAGGGACGCCGAGCGGGCAGCGCCACCGGCCGCGAGCGGGCGGGCGTAGCGGTCTGTCTGCATGGTGTCCTCCTGCGTCGTCATCTGCGAACCTCACGACCGACGGATCTCTCGCGGCGGCCAGCCCCCCAGACTACGGGGTTCGGCGGTTCGCGTGCAAGAGGCCCTTCGCCCGCTATGCTGTGCGGATTCGTCGCCGCGCGAAGGGGTTTCCCTGCGCCATCCCCCTTCCTCGCGCGAGCTCGGACGGACGAATCGAAGGAGATCGTGTGGGAGCGACACGGACCGCCGTCGCGCGTGCGAGGGCGCGTGCCGGTGTGCTCGGTTCCGTGGCCGCGGTCGTCCTGCTCCTCACCGCGCTCGCCACCGGGGTCGTCGACTCACTGACGAGCGCGGGGCTCAGTGGGCTTCGTGACGGGCTCGCTGCGGCGTCCGGCATCGATGGGGCGGCGCGCTGGCAGATCCGCGTTTCGAGCGACGCCGAAGCGCAGGCGGATGCCGCGGCATCCGTGTTCGACCGCATGCTCACGCCGCGCGGGGCGACGTGGTCGAGATCGGTCGAGACCGCACCGGTCGACGCCGTGCATGACGACGACCCGCTCGGCGCGGTGCTGCTCGTCGACGACGGCGTGCCCGAACGCGCCGAGCTCGCGAGCGGAGCGTGGCCCGACGCATCCGAGGCGGTGGCGTCGGCCGCGGCTGTCGATGCGATGCCGACGACGCTGCACGCGGGTGCCGCGGACTCGCTCGGCCTCGCGATCGACGACATCGTCGAACTGCAGGGCGGCGAGGAACCGCGCCGCCTCCTCGTCGTCGGCACGTGGACCCCCACCGACCCGAGCGACCCCCAGTGGTTCGGCGAGCCT
>DASSBT010000094.1:0-4764 GCA_035698465.1 Agromyces sp.
GATCTTCCCCGGCTCGCACTACGTCGCGAGCACCGACGTGATGCAGCGCGCGATCGGGACGATCCGCATCGAACTGGAGGAGCGGCTCGCCGAGCTCGAGCGCGAGGGCAAGCTGCTCGAGGCCCAGCGGCTGCGCATGCGTACCACGTTCGACCTCGAGATGATGGAGCAGATCGGCTTCTGCTCGGGCATCGAGAACTACTCGCGTCACATCGACGGCCGGGCGCCCGGCGAGGCACCGCATTGCCTGCTCGACTACTTCGCCGACGACTTCCTCATGGTCATTGACGAATCGCACGTCACGGTGCCGCAGATCGGCGCCATGTACGAAGGCGATTCGTCGCGCAAGCGCACGCTCGTCGAGCACGGGTTCCGGTTGCCGAGTGCGCTCGACAACCGGCCGCTCAAGTTCGATGAATTCAAAGACCGGGTCGGGCAGACCGTGTACCTTTCTGCCACGCCCGGCCGCTACGAGATGAACATCGCGGATGGCGTGGTGGAGCAGATCATCCGCCCGACCGGCCTGGTCGACCCGCAGATCGTGGTGAAGCCCTCCAAGGGCCAGATCGACGACCTGCTCGAAGAGATCCACACGCGCACCGAACGTGACGAGCGGGTACTCGTCACGACCCTCACCAAGCGCATGGCCGAAGAGCTGACCGACTTCCTGACCGAGGCCGGCGTGCGCGTGCGATACCTGCACTCCGACGTCGACACCCTCCGGCGCGTCGAGCTCTTGACCGAGCTCCGTGCGGGGGTCTACGACGTCCTCGTCGGCATCAACCTGCTGCGTGAAGGGCTCGACCTGCCAGAGGTGTCGCTCGTCGCCATTCTCGACGCCGACAAAGAGGGGTTCCTCCGTTCGTCGACGTCGCTCATCCAGACGATCGGCCGCGCCGCGCGCAACGTCTCGGGCGAGGTGCACATGTACGCCGACGTGCTCACCGATTCGATGAAGTCGGCGATCGACGAGACGACGCGCCGCCGCGACCGACAACTCGAGTACAACAAGGCCAATGGCATCGACCCGCAGCCGCTTCGCAAGCGCATCGCCGACATCACCGATGTCCTCGCGCGGGAAGAGGCCGACACCGCGGCGCTGCTCGCCGACCGGGACGCCCGCAAGAAGTCGCCGGTGCCCAACCTGCGCCGCGAGGGCATCGCGGCCGCGGGCGCGAACGACCTCGAAGAGCTCATCCGCGACCTCAACGGTCAGATGCTCGAGGCGGCGGGTGAACTGAAGTTCGAACTCGCGGCCCGACTTCGCGATGAAGTCTCCGACCTCAAGCGCGAGCTGCGCCAGATGGAGCGTGCCGGTCACCTCGGTTGACGCACCGCAACCGAGCGGCAGGCTGGTAATCGAACGTATGTTCGCTGAGAGCGCGTGCTGCTCTGGGCTGTGTGTCGGTGGTGCTCTCTAGACTCGTAGGGTGCCAGTTTCACGTCTCGATGCCCATACGCGCCTGAGTGTCCGCGGTGCCCGCGTGCACAACCTGCAGAACGTCGACGTCGAGATTCCGCGTGACGCGATGGTCGTGTTCACGGGCCTGTCGGGCTCGGGCAAGTCGTCGCTCGCCTTCGACACGATCTTCGCCGAAGGGCAGCGACGGTACGTCGAATCGCTGTCGGCGTACGCACGTCAGTTCCTCGGCCAGGTCGACCGGCCCGACGTCGATTTCATCGAAGGCCTCAGTCCTGCGGTCTCGATCGACCAGAAGTCGACCAACCGCAACCCGCGCTCGACCGTGGGCACGATCACCGAGATCTACGACTACATGCGGCTGTTGTGGGCACGCATCGGCGTGCCGCACTGTCCCATCTGCGGCGAGCGCATCCAGCGACAGACGGTGCAGCAGATCGCTGATCAGCTGATGGAGCTGCCGGATGGCATGCGCTACCAGGTGCTCAGCCCCGTCGTGTCGAAGAAGAAGGGCGAGTTCGTCGACCTCTTCCGTGATCTCGCGGCACAGGGCTACTCGCGCGCCGTTGTCGACGGCGAGGTCATCCGCCTCGACGAACCGCCGGTCCTGAAGAAGCAGGTCAAGCACGACATCTCCGTCGTCGTCGACCGTCTCGTCGCAGGCCCCGACATCCTCAATCGCCTCACCGACTCGCTCGAGACCGCGCTCCGACTGACTGACGGCCTCGTGCAGGTGAACTACGTCGACGAGTCCGGCCCTGCGGCGTGGGCGACCTATTCCGAGAAGCTCTCCTGCCCGAACCAGCATCCGATCCAGCTGACCGAGATCGAACCGCGCACCTTCTCGTTCAACGCACCGTTCGGTGCCTGCCCCGAATGCTCCGGGCTAGGCACGCGCATGTCGGTCGATGATGCGCTGCTGCTCGGCGACCCCGCCATGAGCATCGCCGAAGGCGTGATCATCCCGTGGACGTCGCAGGGCAAGAGTCTCTACAACTACTACGAGAAGCTCCTCGCCGGGCTCGCCCGCGATCTCGGGTTCTCGCTCGACACACCGTGGGAAGAACTGCCCGACGACGCGCGCCAGGCCGTGCTCCGTGGCGATAACTTCGAGGTCAAGGTTCGGTGGCGAAACCGCTACGGGCGAGAGATGAGCTACACCTCGGGCTTCGAGGGTGTCGTTCCCTACATCGAACGGCAGTACCTGCAGGCCGAGACCGACGTGCAGCGCGCCAGGTGGTCGGAGTACCTCCGCGAGGTTCCGTGCCCCGTCTGCGACGGCAAGCGGCTCAAGCCAGAAGTGCTCTCGGTGCTCATCCACGGGGCGAGCATCGCCGACGTCGGCCTCCTCAGCCTCACCGATGCGCGTTCATTCATGGACCGGCTGCATCTCTCCGATCGCGAGCAGGCGATCGGTGCCCAGGTGCTGCGTGAGATCAAGGTGCGTCTCGACTTCCTCATCCGCGTCGGCCTCAGTTACCTCGACCTCTCGCGTGCCGCCGGCAGCCTGTCGGGCGGCGAGGCACAGCGCATCCGTCTCGCAACGCAGATCGGCTCGGGCCTCACCGGCGTGCTCTACGTGCTCGATGAGCCGAGCATCGGCCTCCACCAACGCGACAACCGGCGCCTGATCGACACGCTCATCGCGCTCCGCGACCTCGGCAACACCCTGATCGTCGTCGAGCACGACGAAGACACCATCCGCACCGCCGACTGGATCGTCGATATCGGGCCGGGCGCGGGCGTGAACGGCGGCACCGTCGTGCACTCCGGCAGCTACGCCGATCTCATTACGAACACGCGTTCACTAACGGGCGACTACCTCTCGGGCCGGCGCGAGATCCCGATGCCCGCGCATCGCCGCCCGGTCGACCGCGAACGCATGATCTCTGTGACGGGCGCAGAAGCCAACAACCTGCGTGGCATCGACGTCGACTTTCCGCTGGGTACGTTCACGGCGGTCACAGGGGTCAGCGGTTCGGGCAAGTCGACCCTCGTCAACGACATCCTGTACCGGGTGCTGGCGAACCGACTGAACGGCGCTCGCAAGGTTCCGGGCAAGCATCGCAGGGTGACAGGTCTCGACCACCTCGACAAGGTGGTGCACGTCGATCAGGCACCGATCGGGCGCACGCCTCGGTCCAATCCCGCAACGTACACAGGCGTCTTCGACCGGATCCGCACGCTGTTCTCCGAGACCAACGAGGCGAAGGCACGCGGGTACCTGCCAGGCCGGTTCAGCTTCAATGTCAAGGGCGGCCGGTGCGAGGCGTGCTCTGGCGACGGCACCATCAAGATCGAGATGAACTTCCTCCCAGACGTCTACGTCGCGTGCGAGGTCTGCGGCGGCAAGCGCTACAACCGCGAGACGCTCCAGGTGCACTACAAGGGCAAGAACATCGCCGAGGTGCTCGAGATGCCGATCAGTGAGGCGGCGGACTTCTTCGAACCGATCTCGGCCATCCACCGCTACCTGAAGACCCTCGTCGACGTCGGACTCGGCTACGTGCAGCTGGGGCAGAGCGCCACGACGCTGTCGGGCGGCGAAGCCCAGCGGGTGAAACTGGCCACCGAGCTGCAGCGGCGCTCGAACGGCCGAAGCGTCTACGTACTCGACGAGCCGACGACCGGCCTGCACTTCGAAGACGTGGGCAAGCTCCTGAAGGTGCTCGACAAGCTCGTCGAGAAGGGCAATACCGTCATCGTCATCGAACACAGTCTCGACGTCATCAAGTCCGCCGACTGGATCATCGACCTGGGTCCAGAGGGTGGGTCGGGCGGTGGCCAGGTCGTCGCCACCGGCACGCCCGAGCAGGTGGCCCGGGTGTCGGAGAGCCACACCGGCTACTTCCTGCGCGAGATCTTCGACGCGGTATCCGTGCGCGCCGAGGTGGCCAGCTGAGGCGATGAGCAGCGCGTCGGCGAGAACCCAGAGCGTTCCCTACCGCCCGAAGCCGGGGGAGATCCCGACGGGCCCGGGCGTCTATCGATTCAGAGACGCAGACCGGCGCGTGCTCTACGTCGGCAAGGCCAAGAACCTGCGGGCACGGCTGTCGAACTACTTCGCCCCGTTGCACACGCTCCACGAGCGCACGCGACGGATGGTGACCAGTGCCGCCGCCGTCGAGTGGACCGTCGTTCGAACCGATGTCGAGGCCCTGAATCTCGAGATCACCTGGATCAACGAACTGAAGCCGCCCTTCAACGTGCGCTTCAAAGACGACAAGTCCTACCCCTACCTCGTCGTGACGCTCGGCGACGAGGCGCCGCGAGCGATGGTCTCGCGCAAGCGCGGCATCCCGGGCGCTCGGTACTTCGGCCCGTATCCCAAGGTGTGGGCCGTC
>DASSBT010000095.1:0-12320 GCA_035698465.1 Agromyces sp.
CGAGCAGGGCATCCCCGCGGTCGACCTGCACGGCAACCTCTCGCAGCCGCAGCGCGACCGCAACCTCGCCGCGTTCGGCGACGGCTCGGTCAAGGTGCTGGTGGCGACGGATGTCGCGGCGCGCGGCGTGCACGTCGACGACGTCGAATTCGTCATCCACGTCGACCCGCCAATGGAGCACAAGTCGTACCTGCACCGTTCGGGCCGCACCGCCCGCGCCGGCAGCGAGGGCGACGTCATCACGATCTGCCTGCCCGCGCAGAAGCAGGACCTGAAGACGCTCCTCCGCAAGGCCGCGATCACCGTCACGCCCCAGCGCGTGACCGCATCGTCGCCCGCTGTGACGACCCTCGTCGGCGAGATCGCCGCGTACGTGAAGCCCGTGCCGAAGGCCGCGCAGCCGCAGGGCGGCGGCCGGTCGCAGGGCGCGAACGCGCAGCGCAAGCGGTCCGTTCGCGACGATCGGCCGGGCTCGGGCGAGGGACGCTCCGGTCAGGGCCGCGGTCGCGGTCGCGGCCAGTCGGACGTCGCACCCTCGACGCCGCGGCGCGATCGCTCCGGTCGCCCGGCCGAGACGAAGGCACACGCCCCGAAGCAGGGCGCGGGCCACAGCCGCGGTGCCCAGTCCACCGGCGCCCAGCGCGGCGGCGCGAAGCAGCCGATGCGCGTCGGGAGCCTTGTCTCATCGTCGACGTCGCGCAACGCCCGCGGCAACCGCCGCGCACAGGGCTGACGTCGCCGGCCGCCCGGTCAGCCGGGCGGCCGCCGCCCGTCATCGATGTGCGCGCGTCCAGCGTTCGATCCCGGCCGCATCGATCGGAAGCGCACCAGACAGCACGTCGGCACCATCGTCCGTGACCACGAGATCGTCCTCGAGTCGCACGCCGATGCCACGCAACTCCGGCGGCAGCGTTTCGTCGAAGGCGTGGAAGTAGAGGCCCGGTTCGACGGTCAGCACCATGCCGGGCGCCATCGACGCACCCTGGTACGCCTCGTAACTCGACCTGGCGCAGTCGTGCAGGTCGAGCCCGAGGTGATGGCCGACGCCGCAGACGAGGTACCGGCGATGGTGCTGGCCTTCGGGAGAGAGCGCCTCGTCGACCGACACGGGCAGGAGCCCCCAGTCGAAGAGCCCATTCGCGATGACCTCCATTGCCGCTCGATGGAAGTCCGAGAAGGCGCGCCCCGGACGCACCGCGGCGAGGGCCGCTCTGTGCGCCCGCTCGACCAGGTCATGCACCTCTCGCTGCGCGGCGCTGAAGGTCCCCGACGCCGGGAGCGTGCGGGTGACATCCGCCGTGTAGAACGCGCGAGTCTCGACGCCCATGTCCAGGAGCAGCACCTCCTGCTCGAGCACCGGGCCGTCGCAGCGCACCCAGTGCAGGGTCGGGGCGTGATCGCCGCTGCCGACGATGGTCGAGTAGCCGGGTCCGTTGCCGAATGTGCGCGCGTGTCGATCGAAGGTGCCCTGCAGCCACCGTTCGCCGCCCGCCCGGATCGCGTTCGGAATCTCTCGCGCGACGCTCGCGAAGCCTTCGACGGTGGCGTCGACGGCGCGGCGCAGCTCGGCGATCTCCCACTCGTCCTTCAGCATGCGGAGTTCGGCGAGCACCCTGCCGAGCTCTGCTGAGGCACGGATGCCGCGGAGCGGCGCGTGGTCAGTGTTCAGGGTGCCCGTGAGCATCGTGCCGTCGCCGAGTCCGCGTACGGCGGCGAGCCGCTCCAGGGGCAGGAACCCGATGCCGAGCGCGTCGGACCATTCGCCCATCCCCGGCGCGGCGCCGACCCAGAGCTCGCCGTGCGCGGCGTCGCTGAAGAAGTCGGCGTTCCCGGCGTACGCGGGTGAAGGGATGAACACGGTCGCGTCGTGGCCCGCGCCCGCGGGCGTCATCACGACGACGGCGTCTTCGGCGACGCACCCCGTGAGCCAGAAGAAGTCGCTGTCCGGTCGGAAGTCGTAGTACGTGTCGTTGGCACGAACGGGCGCGCGGCCCGATGCGACCACGATGGTGCGCCCGGGCAGCGCCGCGGTGAGTCGCGCGCGGTGGGCAGCGGCGGCATCGGCCAGCCCGGGCTCGACGCGCGGGGTTCGATCAGGGGTGCCCCAGCCGGTCGCCATGAAGTCGCTGAACGCGGCAACCTCGCGCAGCCGCGGCATTCGCGGGTCGGGCGCCGCGGGCGCGGGCATCGATGACGCCCCGTCGGCCCGCGCAAGGGGCGCGCCGTTCGGTGCGCCGACTCCGGGAATCGTGGTTGGGTCGCTCATGCTGCATTTCCTTCCGGTCCGGCTTGCAATGGGCCTCCTCGTTCTGCCACGAGTTGCACCAGTCTCGGTACGACTCGTTCATTCCCGATGCCGTCGTGCTCGTACTCGTTCGTCACCCACGCCTGGGCGTTGCCGATGTGCGCCGCGGTGTCGAGCTGCAGGTGCACGTCGACGTACATGTCGTCGTGGTACACGGCCGCCGCCAGTGGCACTTCGTTCGAGGCGAGGCGGTCGAGGTCGTAGAGCGTGCTCCACTCGGTGCGCTCGGCGAGCACGTCTGCCGCGGCGCGGAACGGTCGGAGGGCTCGGATCTCCTCGAACATCCACGGGTAGATCATCTCGCCGGTCATCAGCAACGGCCTCGCCGTCTCATCGAACACGGGGCGCCGATCGCGCTCGGCCTGTGCGGCCCAACGTGTGGGGCCCGTGGCATCCGACGCATAGATCGACTCATGCATCGCCGCGAACAGGGGATTGTCGACATACGACGTGCGGGTCTCGACCTGCGCGAGGAACGTGTCGTTCAGCCGGCCGGATGCCGCGTCGGCGAACGCCTCGTCGATGAGGTGATGCATCCGCTCGTAGCCCGGCTTCATCCCGAAATCGATGCCGAGGCTCTGGAACCGCCGCACCGTGAGGGCGTCACCTCCCGGAAGGACCACGTCGCCCTCCGCGAGCCGGTCGGCGATCCGCGCCAGCGTGGCCGAGTGATGCGGGTAGCGAGCGGCGAACTCCCGGTTCTTCTTCTCCACACGTCCGTAGGTGCGTCGATAGACCTCCGCCGCATCGGGCCGCACGCTGGGCAGGCCCCCGGTGACGTAGCACGCGGCGAGGCCGTCCGGCGCGTGTGAAAGGTAGCTGAGCGTGATGAAGCCGCCGTAGCTCTGCCCGAGGGTCGACCAGCGCGCAGCGCCGAACACCGTCTTCCGAAGGTGCTCGGCGTCGGCCACGATCGACTCCGCGCGGAACTTCGCCAGGTAGTCGGCCTGGGCGTCGGCGTCGCCGAGCGCGGTGATCACCGCGCCATCGATCCGGGAACTCCTGCCCGTGCCGCGTTGATCGAGCAGCACCACGCGATAGGTCTTCAGCGCCTCGCCGATCCAGCCCTCCGCCGACGTCGGCCGCGGCCCCTTGCTGCCCGGGCCGCCCTGCAGGTACACGAGGCAGGGCAGATCCTCGGACCGGCGTGCCGGGTCGACGAGTTCTCGCGCGAAGACGGAGATGTTCGCGGTGTTCCGCTCGTCGAACCAGTCGAGGGGAACCTCGACCAGGTGATCGCGCACATGCATGCCCGGGATCGTGTATTCGGCGGTGATCATCGTTCACTCCTCCGGTTCGTCATCCGGCCGTTCGGATGCGGGAATCCATCAGGGCGTACAGCCCGTCGACGATCATGTTCACCACGACCACGAACAGACCGCCGATCAGTACGACGCCGATGATCACCGGACGGTCCTGGTCCGCCACCGAGGTGACCGCGAGCCGGCCCATCCCGGGCAGGCCGAACACGGTCTCCACGACGATCACGCCCCCGAGCATGAGCCCGATGTCGGTACCCAATTGGGTGACGAGCGGCGGCATCGCACTCCGGAGCGCGTGGCGGTACACGACGCGCCGCTCGGACAGGCCCTTCGCCCGCGCGGTGCGGATGTAGTCCTCTCCCAGCACCTCGAGCATCTGCGCGCGGGAGAGCCGCGCATAGATGGCCGCTGAGACCAACGCGAGCGTGAGCCACGGGAGCATGAGGTGCCACGCCCACTGCGCAGGCGACTCCGCGAGAGGCACGAAGCCGCTCGCCGGGAAGAGCGCGACGCCCGCCCGGGTGGGAATGAAGTACAACAGGTACAGCGACATCATGCCGAGCACGAACGTGGGAAACGAAATCCCGACCACGGCGAACGCCTGGCCCGCACGGTCGCGGAAGGAACCGGGATGCCGCGCCGACGCGATCCCGATCGGCAGGCCGATCGCAAGCCACAGGATCACCGCACCGAACACGAGGGAGACCGTGACGGGAATGCGATCGGCGATGATCTCGGTGACCGGGAGCTGGCTCCGATAGGAGAAGCCCAGATCACCGTGCAGCAGGTTCGAGATGAACCGCCCGTACTGCACGGTGATCGGCTCGTCGAGGCCGAGGTTCTGCCTGATCTGAGCGAGCACTTCGGCGGTCGCCTTGTCTCCGGCGATCGCCCGTGCCGGGTCTCCGGGTGCGATGTAGAACAGCGCGAACACGAAGAGGCTGAGGACGAACAGCACGAGCACGGCGAAGCCGAGGCGCTTGAGCAGGTACATCCAGAACATGTCAGGCCTTCCGTGTCGCACGTGGGTCGAGGGCGTCGCGCAGCCCGTCGCCGAGCGTGTTGAACGCCAGCGTCGCGATGAGCAGCGCCATCCCCGGAATGAGCACCAGCCATGGCGCGACCAGGTAGATGGAGTTGTTCGCCGCCTCGGCCAGCATGCCGCCCCAACTGGCTGTCGGCGGCACGACGCCCATCCCGAGGAACGAGAGCGTGGCCTCGAAGACGATCGCGCCGGGCACCATGAGCGTGGTGTAGATGAGAATGGGCACCATCAGGTTGGGCAGGATGTCCCTTCCGATGATCGAGAGCGGTCCAGCGCCGAGCGAGCGGGCCGCCTCGACGAATTCGCGGCGTCGCAGGGCGAGCGTCTGGCCACGGATGACCCGACCCAGCGGCGCCCAGGTGAAGAACACGATGACCGCGGTGCTCAGTGCGATGCTCGGCCCGGCGACCGAGACGAGCGCGATCGCCGCGAGCAGGAACGGGATGCTCATCACGAGGTCCATCACCCGACTGAGCACCGTGTCGACACGGCCGCCGAAGTAGCCTGCGGTGATGCCGACGAGGACGCCGACGAGTGCGGCGGCGAGCGACGCGGCCACGCCGACGACGAGTGAGATGCGGGCACCGAACGCCAGGCGCACGAGGACATCCCTCCCGAGTTGGTCCGTGCCGAGGAGGAACGTGGCGCCGGGGGCGATGGGCAGCCCTTCGGGGCTCAGTCCGATGTCGCGGAACTGCTCGTTCGGGCCGTGCCCGGTCAGCTGGGCGATGAGGGGCGCTGCGAGTGCCAGCACGATGATGAGGAGAATCCCGACCGCCGCGGCGATGCTCGCAGGATCTCGGGCGAGACGACGCATGGTGAGCGACGTCGATCCGCGCTGGACGACGCTCATCGTACGTGTCGCTGGATGGAGCGTCGGTGCGGTGCGATTCGGCACGCGTTTCGTGCTCAGGGTGCTCATGCCGCGCCGTCCTTTCCTACTCCTGCGAACGCCGGTTCTGGGGGGCAGAGGCTCGGCGGCAGTGCGCGCACGCGTGCCGCAGCCGGAGCGGATGCCGCGAGCAACGTCTTGGTGAATTCCTCGCGTGGTGAACGGTAGATCTCCTCGGTCGGTGCGAGTTCGATGATGCGCCCCTGGTCCATCACGGCGATGCGGTCGCAGACGTGACGCACCACCGAGAGGTCGTGCGAGATGAACAGGTAGCTGAGGTCGAACTCGACCTGGAGACTGCGCATCAGGTTCAGCACCTGCGCCTGGATCGAGACATCGAGTGCCGAGACCGGCTCGTCGCAGATGATGAGCGACGGCCGCAATGCCACCGCGCGCGCGATGCCGATGCGCTGGCGCTGCCCGCCCGAGAACTGTGCGGGGAACCGGTTGTAGTGCTCGGGATTCAGCCCGACCAGTTCCATCAACTCCTGCACCCGGGCTTTGCGCTCGGCTCTGGAACAGACGCGGTGAAGCCGGAACGGATCGCCGATGATCGAGCCGACTCGTCGGCGCGGGTTCAAGGCCCCGTACGGGTCCTGGAAGATGAGCTGGACTTCGCGATGCAGCGTGCGTCGATCATCCGAGCGCAGCTTCGAGAGGTCGTGCCCGGCCACCACAGCCGAGCCACGGGTGGCCGGCACCAGGCCCGCGACGACACGGGCGAGGGTCGACTTGCCGCAGCCGCTCTCGCCCACGAGGCCGAGCGTCTCACCGCGCCGGAGTTCGAGGTCGACGCCGCGCAGCACCGATGTGCGTTCCCGTCGGGCGCGAGTGTTGAAGTTGAGTTCCACCCCGCGAAGGCTCACGAGCGCGGCATCCGACCTGCGGTCCGTGGTGGTGGCGGCCGCGGCTGTGGCGACCGATGACTCCGTTGGCTCGGATGGCTCGGATGGGGAGCCCTCGAGCCAGCACTGCGAGACGCTGCCGTTCTCCCACCGACGCAGTGGGGGTCGTTGCGTCCGGCAACGGTCATCGGCGTCGAGACAGCGCTCGGCGAAGACGCATCCGATGCTCTCGAGCAGGAGGCTCGGCGGCTTGCCGGGGATCGGTACGAGCGGGGTGCCGGGCGAATGCCGCCCCGGCGAGGAACGCAGCAATCCCGCGGTGTATGGGTGCATCGGGTTCGCGAACACCTCGGCGGCGTCGCCGAGCTCGAGCCGGTTGCCCGCGTACAGCACCATCATCGAGTCGGCGACGCGGCTGAGCACCGTGAGATCGTGCGTGATCATGAGCACTGTCGTATCGAACTCGCGCCGCATCTCATCGAGCAGCGCGAGGATCTGCGCCTGCACGGTGGAGTCGAGCGCGGTCGTCGGCTCGTCGGCGATGATGAGCGAGGGGTTCAGGCTGAGTGCCATGGCGATCATCACCCTTTGCCGCATCCCGCCCGAGAACTGGTGGGGATAGGCGCCGAATCGCGCGGCCGGGTCGGGGATGCCGACCCGCCCGAGCATCTCGATGGCCCGCTTTCGGGCCTCGTCGTTTCCGACGCGACGATGGGCACGGATCTGCTCGACGATCTGCCACCCGATCGTGAACTGCGGGTGCAGGCTGCTGAGCGGATCCTGGAAGATCATGCTGACGGATGCCCCGCGCAGCCCTCGGAGCTCCGCCTGCGTCATCGTGAGCAGGTCACGACCGTCGAACACGGCCTCGCCCGTGACGGATGCGCCTGGGATCAGGCCGAGCATGGCCTGCACCATGACGCTCTTGCCCGACCCCGACTCGCCGACGACACCGAAGAAGCTGCCCGCCTCCACGTCGAACGACACGTCCCTGACGGCGTGGATGACGCCGTCCTCGGTGGGGATTCTCACATTGAGGTTCCGTACCTCGAGGACTGCCATGGGTCCCTCCTCCTTCGCCGTTATCGAGCAGATCGAGGGCGACCGAACCTGATCGGTCGCCCTCGTCTCGGTGCTACTTGCTCAACCAGACGTTGGTCCAGTCGCCCTGCACGCTGAGGGCGTACGGCACGAAGTTCTGCACCCGCTCGCTGTGATAGAGGATCGCTTTCGACGAGGCGATCGGAATCGAAGGGGAGTCCTCCATCACGATCTCGTCGACCTGCGCCCACAGCTTCGCGACCTCGGCGGGGTCGGTCGCGGCGATCGCCTCGGCAGCGATCGCGTTGGCCTCGTCGTTGTTGTAGTCGGTGTAGTTGTAGGTCTGCGGCGCGCCGGTGAACGTGTACTGCGGCTGGAAGACGGAGCGAGCTGCACCACCCTGCCAGTCGGGCGTCCAGCCGGTCGGTGCGATGTCCCACTCGCCCGCCGCAGTCGCGTCCCGGTTCACGAGGTACTTCGAGTAATAGTCGGTGGGGTTCACCGGCATGAGTTCGACGGTGAAGCCGGCCTTCGCAAGGCTCGCCTGGATCGTCTGGGCGATCTCGGAGTCGCCGGCCCTGCTGCGGAACGGCATCTTGAGGGTCAGCCCGTCGGGGTATCCGGCGTCGGCGAGGAGTTCCTTGGCCTTCTCGGGGTCGCCCTTGCCGTCTTCGCTCGGGAACGGAGCGAATTCGTGGAACCCGAGCACGCCGGGCCCGAAGATGCCGTTCTGGACGACCGCGATGTCACTGCCGCCGAGCGTCTGCACGACCGCGGCCTTGTCGACCGCGTACTGCAGTGCGTGGCGCACGGCGATGTCCTGGAGTGCACCGCCGTTGTTGCCGCTGACCGTGTTGATCCAGATGTTCGGGCTCACACCGCCGCTGGCGACGAAGCTGAGCTTCTCATCGCCGGCCGCCTTCAACTGCTGCACCACGGCCGGTGCCGGCGAGGTGTCGAAGAGCATGTCACCCGTGCCCGCCTGGAGCTGTTGCATGATGGCGTCGCCGGTCAGGCCGATCGTGAGTTCCACGCCGTCGACGTTCGCCTCGCGCAGCGGATCGCTGTCGGCGTTCCACGCCTCGTTGCGGGTGAGGACGAGCGACTTGTCGGGCGTGTACGACTCGACGGTGTAGGGACCGCTCGCGATGAAGTTCTCGCGGTACTCGGCCGAGTCCGGCACGTAGTCGAGCACCTCGACCGGCGCGGGCGACGCCGGGCTCAGGGAGAGCATGTAGACGAAGTCGCCGGCGGGCTTGTTCAGCGTGATCTCGAGGGTCTGATCATCGATCGCGACGAGGCCGGGGATGCTGTTGGACTCGATGTACTCCTTCATCGGCGCAGCCTCGGGAGCGATCGACTGGAAGCCCTCGCAGTAGGCGTCCATGCCCTCGATGAGATCGACGAAGTATCCGAGCATCGGGCTGGCCTGTGAGGGATTGCAGAGTCGTTGGAACCCGCGAATGAAGTCTTCGGCGACGATTGCACGGGCGCCGTCCGGCGCATCCCATTGCACGCCATCACGCAGCGAGAAGGTGTACGTGAGGCCGCCGTTCGACGGCTCGGGAACCTCGGTGGCGAGGTCGCCACGCGGAACGAGACGCTCCGTCTCGTCGTCGACGGTCTGATAGCTGACGAGCTGCCGCGTCACGGCCCGCATCAGCGAGGTGACCGGCACGAAGGCGGTGAGCGCGGGGTCGAGATGATCGATGTCCCCGGTGCCGAGCACCTTCAGGGTGCCGCCCGGGGTCGGCTCTCCGTCGGCTGCCGGTGCCGACTGCGTGCTCGTGCAGGCCGTCGTGGACACGAGCAGGGCCGCGGCGAACACGCCGGCCGCCGCGAAAGGAATGGTGCGTCTCTGCAAGGTGACTCCTCGTTGATATCACTGACTGAGTTGTGCGGGAGGCGCACTCGTGCCCATCGTTAAGTGCTGCGTGATGGGTGATGGGTGATGGGTGACATATTACGAGTGCCGTTGAAAACGTACACGAAGATCCGCATCAGCAACAGGGGGCGCTTCGATCAACAGTTCCGGCCGCGTCGTGATGTGACCCGACTTCCTTCGATTTCGCCTCCCGCGCACCCTGGCTTAGTCTCTGGACATGAGCACCGAAGTTGTTGCCGATGTCGTCGTCCGCCCCATCCGCGACTCGGATGTCGAGGCCCTCGGCCGGGTCCACGCCACCTGCTGGCACGAGACCTACGACCACCTCATCAGCGCGGCCGCTTTCGAGAATCTCTCCCCCCGTCGCATGGCCGAACTGTGGACCCACATGGCTGCCCGCGGCGACGAATACCACCAGTACGCCGCTCTCGTCGACGGCGAGATCGTCGGGTTCGTCGGCTCGGGGCCGGCTCGCGACGAGAACCCGCCGCGTGAGCGCGAGCTCTTCTTCCTCTACCTGCTCGCGAAGTACCAGGGCACCGGCATCGGACAGCAGCTCTTCGAAGCGGCCTGTGGTGACCGCCCTGGCTACCTGTGGGTGGCGAAGGACAATCCGCGCGCGCATGGCTTCTACCGGCGCAACGGGTTCGTGGCCGACGGCGCCGAGCAGTTGCAGCCGTTCCTCGGCGAGGAGATCCTCGAGGTTCGCCTGGTCCGCTGACGTGCGGACTCTTCCGACTGTCGGTCGTCGTCGCTAACGTGACAGGCGTCGGCGACTCTGCCGACGGATGCCACGAGGAGACCGATGACCGACGCTGCCGCGCACCCCGCACTCGACGCACTCACCAGCCGCTTCGGCGACCGGCTCACATTCCCGGGCGATCCCCGGTGGGACGCCGTGCGTTCTCCGTGGAACCTCGCGATCGACCAGCACCCGGCAGCGGTCGCGGCGCCCGCCGACCTCGATGAGCTGCAGGCCGTCCTGGCCGCCGCCCGCGCCGACGGGCTGCAGCTGGCCGTACAGCCCTCTGGCCACGGGGCATCCGGCACCCTCGACGGTACGGTGCTCGTGCGCACGGCGGCATTCGATCGCCTCGAGATCGACGTCGGGGCCCGCGTCGCCCGCATCGGCGCCGGCATTCGAATGGGCGACCTGCTCGCGGCGCTCGCCGGCACCGGGCTCGTGGCGATGTCGGGCTCGAGCGCGGTCGTGAACGCCACGGCGTTCACGCTCGGCGGCGGGCACTCGTGGTTCGCGCGCTCGTTCGGGTTCGGCTCGAGCTCATTGCGCGCGGTCGAATTGCTCACCGCCGACGGCCGGCACCGCTGGCTGCGCGACGCCGACGAACCCGAACTGCTGTGGGCGCTGCGCGGCGCCGGCGGTGCGTTCGGCGTGGTGACGGCGATCGAGGTCGACCTGCATCCGGCGCCCGAACTCACCGGCGGTCGCCTGGTGTTCGAGGGCACGGATGCCGCGGCGGTGTTCCGCGCCGTCGCCGGCGCCGGTCGCACCGCCCCCGACACGCTCGCGCTGCACGCCGGCGCCGTGCGCATTCCCGACGTGCCCCAGGCGCCCGCCGAGCTGCGCGGCACGACGATCGTGAGCGTCGAAGCCGTCGAGCTCGGCCCGTCCGACGCGGGCCGCGCCGCGCTCGACGCGATCCGCTCGGCCGGCACGGTACTGCTCGACACGATCGGTCCCATCGACGCACCCGATCTCACCGCCATCGCCGAGGAGCCCACAGACCCGTCGCCCGGATACGGCTGGTCAGCGCTCGTCGACCTCGACGACGCGACCATCGACCGCCTCGTCGGCGCATGGCAGTCGCCCGAGGGCCAGCCCGTGATGGGTCTCTCATTCCGGGTGCTCGGCGGAGCGCTCGCCGCACCGTCCAGCCGACCCGCCATCGCCAGTGCGGTGCACGAGGGGCACATCGTCAGCGGTCACGCCATGGGAGTGCCCGGTGCCGCCGAGCCCGCGCGACGGGCGTTCGCCGCGCTCTCCGCAGCGCTCGGCGTCGCGGCATCCGACCGCACCTTCGGCACCTTCCTGGCACCCGGTGCCTCCTACTCGGATGCGTATGCGCAGTCCGACGTGGCCAGGGCGGCGCGCGTGAAGGCGACGGTCGACCCTGAGAACCGCTTCCGCGGCAACCGCGACTTCACGTGACAGGCACCTGTCGACGCTGATCCCGAGCTGATGACCGCCTCACACCCACCAGGGACGCAACCCTCGATCTCCGAATTCGTCCGCGGGTCGTGGCTGACGCTGACCGTGTTCGTCGTGACGGCGGTGCCGAGCGTCCTGCAGGTCTGGTTCCCCGAGGTGCTGGCGACCCTGCAACGCACACCCGCTGTGCGCGACGGCGAAGCCTGGCGGTTGCTCACGTCGTTGGTCGTGCAAGATGGCGGATGGATCGGCACGATCTCCAACCTGCTCTTCCTGTTGGTGCTCGGGGCCACCGCAGAGCGCGTGCTGCCGCGCGGCCTGTGGCTCGCGTGCTACGTCGCAGGCGGCGTCATCGGTCAGTTGTTCGGGCTCGCGTGGCAGCCGGTCGGTGGTGGCAACTCGGTTGCGATCTGCGGGCTCGCCGGAGCACTGGGCGTGTGGTTGATCGCGGGCCTCGACGTACCGAGATGGACACCGGTCGTCGTGGCGTGGTGGAGTGCCGCGCTCGCCGGCACGATCTCGGGGATGGCGCTGATCGTCGGCGTCGCCGCGGCCGTCGGAGCACAGGTGGCAGTCATGTCGAGCGGCCAGGCCGGTGACCGCCGACGGACGGTCGGCCGCGCCATCGGCATCGCGGCGCTGGCATTCGCGGTGCTGCTCATCGCGCTGATGAACATCCACGGGCCGCCGTTCGTCGTCGGGGCTGCACTGACCCTCGCGGTCTTCTCGCGCGTCTCGCGCCCGAATGTCAACGGGTCGTAACGCGCCCGAACCGCGGTCGCACGCCCGCGCTACGGTGAAGCCATGAGCATTCCCGTCATCCTCGACGTCGACACCGGGGTCGACGACGCCCTCGCCATCCTCTTCGCGGTGCG
>DASSBT010000096.1:0-7679 GCA_035698465.1 Agromyces sp.
CGCGACCAGTACATCGATGTCTTGGGACGGATCGGTGGACCGCGGATGCCCCGTCGGGAACGCCGCGATCGCCACCCGCTCGGGCCGCCGGCGCTCGCGGATCTGCGAGACACCGGGAAGCCCGGGGATGGCGATCTGCGCAAACGGCTCCCGCTCCTCCTGCACGCGGTGGATGAGCTGTACGAGCTCAGCGGCGCTGCCGAGATCTCCGAGCTGCGCATCGGGGCCGGCGCCGGCCGGAGGGTCGCCACGCAGCGCGAGGAAGCTCGTGATGCCCGCGTCGAGGAACTCGCGAACGAGGCGATTCGCCTCGGCGTGCGACGAGCCCACGCAGGTGAGATGCGCCATGGGCTCGACAGCGGTGTGTTCGAGCAGGTACCGAAGCACCGTGAGCGAGCGATCTCGCGACGATCCACCCGCTCCGAACGTGACGGACATGAACGCCGGCTCGACCCTGGCGAGGCGATCGATCGTGCGCCCGAGCGCGAGGGCCGCGGCATCCGATCTCGGAGGGAACAGCTCGAACGAGACGCACGGACGCGCACGGCGGTCGGCTACCGCTGCGTTCCGTCCGGTCGTTGCCACGGTGCTCCCGCATCATATGCCGGTACGACGGAGGCGCGGCGGGCCGCGATCCTCCGGCCGTGTTCGGCTGGTGGACGTCGCGGGCGGGTGCCGGGCTCGGCTGTCGCTCCAGGTGCGCGGCATCGTGCCACACACCGACGATCAACAGCGACGATACGACGCAGCCTCCGGGAGGGATGCGTATATGACGTGTATGACGCCGGATGACGCCCGATGACGCCGGGTGCGGGGCGAGGAGCCGGGCAGGAACTTCGGTGCGTCAGGCGACCACGGATGCCGCGGTGAACTCGGCGAGTTGGCCCGCCTGCTCGGGCGAGGCGAGCGCGCGGATGCGCGTGCCGTCTTCGACGTAGTCGATCGAGAGCACGCGCCCGGTCTCGTGGAGCGTCGACACGATGTCGCCGCGGTCGTACGGCACCAGCAGGTCGACCTCGACCGCGGGGTCGGGGAGCCTGTGCGCGATCGCCTCGAGCAGTTCGGGCACGCCCTCGCCGGTACGGGCCGACGCGAAGATCGCCTCGGGCTCGAGACCGCGCAGCACGAGCCGCTCCTCGGGTGACACGAGGTCGGCCTTGTTGAAGACGACGAGCTCGGGGATGTCACGGGCACCCACCTCGCCGATGACATCGCGCACCGTGGCGATCTGACTGGCCGGATCGGGGTGCGCGGCATCGACGACGTGCACGATGAGGTCGGAGTCGGCGACCTCCTCGAGCGTGGACCGGAACGCCTCGACGAGCTGATGCGGGAGGTTGCGCACGAAGCCGACGGTGTCGGCAATCGTGTAGAGGCGACCGTCGGCGGTCGTGTTGCGCCGCACCGTCGCGTCGAGGGTCGCGAACAGGGCGTTCTCGACGAGGACCCCGGCACCCGTGATGCGGTTCAGCAGGCTCGACTTGCCGGCGTTCGTGTACCCGGCGATCGCGACCGACGGCACCGCATTGCGCCGGCGATTCGCACGCTTGGCCTCACGGGCGGGCTTCATGCCCGCGATCTGCCGGCGGAGCTTCGCCATGCGGGTATGGATGCGACGGCGATCGAGTTCGATCTTCGTCTCACCCGGTCCGCGTGAGCCCATGCCGGCGCCGGCGCCGCCGACCTGGCCACCGGCCTGACGTGACATCGACTCACCCCAGCCGCGAAGGCGCGGCAGCAGGTACTCGAGCTGCGCGAGTTCGACCTGCGCCTTGCCCTCACGGCTCTTCGCGTGCTGGCTGAAGATGTCGAGGATGACCGCCGTGCGATCGATGACCTTCACCTTGACCACGTCTTCGAGCGCACGCCGCTGGCTCGGGGCCAGCTCGGTATCGGCGATCACGGTGTCGGCGCCGAGGGCGGCGACGACGTGCCGGAGTTCCTCGGCCTTTCCGCTGCCGAGGTACGTGCTGGGGTCGGGATTCGGGCGCCGCTGCAACAGCCCGTCGAGCACGCGGGCACCCGCCGTCTCGGCGAGGGCGGCGAGCTCGCGCATCGAGTTCTCGGCGTCGTCTTGCGATCCCTGCGAGTACACGCCGATGAGCACGACGTTCTCGAGCCGCAGCTGCCGGTACTCGACCTCGGTGACATCTTCGAGTTCGGTCGAGAGGCCGCTCACTCGGCGCAGCGCCGCGCGTTCTTCACGGTCGTACTGTTCACCATCGGTGGACTCGCCGCCAGCGGCATCCGTCACCTGCCGTTGGATCGCGGTGGCATCGACTGCGCCGAATCGGGCCACGCCCGCCTTGGATTCAGCGCTGCGCAGCACTCGCTCGACGGCGTCGTCTGGAATGCGCTGTTCGGCTTCGTTCATCATCTCAACTCTACTTCTCTTCGTGTGCGATAGCTTTCCTGCATGAGCTCCGACCATTACTTCTCCGCATCGCCTCGGAGCGAGTCGAACACCCGCGTCATCCGCGTCCGCCTCGGAGGACGCGAGGTCGAACTCATCACCGCCGGCGGCGTCTTCAGCCCCGAGCACCTCGACCAGGGCACCCGCATCCTGCTCGACACCGTCGCAGCGCCTCCCCCATCCGGCCACCTGCTCGACCTCGGTGCCGGTTGGGGCCCGATCGCACTGAGCCTCGCGTTGCAGGCACCGGATGCCACGGTGTGGGCCGTCGACGTCAACGAACGAGCACTCGAACTCACCCGCACCAACGTCGCTCGCCTCGGCCTCACCAATGTGAACGCCGTGCTTCCCGGTGATGTTCCCGACCATGTGCGATTCGGCACGATCTGGTCGAATCCGCCGATCCGCGTCGGAAAGCAGGAACTCCACGCGATGCTCGCGCACTGGCTCCCCCGCCTCGACACGGATGCCACCGCGTGGCTCGTGGTGGCGAAGCACCTTGGTGCCGAGTCGCTCCAGCGCTGGCTCGACGACGAGCTCTCGCTCGAGGTCGAGCGAGCCGCCACCTCGAAGGGGTTCCGAGTGCTCGCGGCGCGCCGACCGTCGGCGGGAGCCTAGTCAGGCGAGGCTCAGCACGCCATCGAAGACGAGTTCGGCCGGGCCCGAGAGCATCACGTGCTCGCCATCGCCCATCTCGACGACCCGAACCCCGAGCACCCCGCCCGGAACCTGCACCCGCCAGTCATTCGGCGCGCCCGCGCCGGCCCAGTACCGGACCGCGAGCGCCGAAGCGACGGCGCCGGTGCCGCACGAGAGCGTCTCACCGGAACCGCGCTCGTGCACGCGCATGCGGATGCGACCGACGCCATCTTCGACGAGTGGGTCGGCGGGCACGACGAACTCGACATTCGCACCGGCGGCTGGATCGGGGTCGATGACCGGCAGGTAACCGAGGTCGAGACCGTCGAGCTCGTCGTCGTCGGCGAGCGCGACGACGACGTGGGGGTTGCCCACGTCGATGCCGAGCCCGGGGCGGGCGACGGGCAGGTTCTTCGCGCGCACGAGCGGCTCGCCGCCGTCGAGTCGCCACGGGCCGAGATCGGCCTGGAACCCACCGGCGCTGCGGCTCACCGTTCGGACGCCGGCGCGCGTGCCGATCGCCATCGATTCGCCCGGGTGCAGTTCGGCCAGGCCCTGGTCGAGGAGGTACCTCGCGAAGACGCGGATTCCGTTGCCGCACATTTCGGAGGCCGACCCGTCGGCGTTCCAGTAGTCCATGAACCAGGTCGCCTTCGGGTTCTCGGCGAGGGCCGCCGCCCCGTCATCGAGGTTGGCAGAACGCACCGCTCGGATGATGCCGTCGGCACCGACGCCGAACCGTCGGTCGCACACGGCGACGATCTGCGTCGGCGTCAGCTCGGTGTCGCCCTCTGGGTCGCTGAAGAGCACGAAGTCGTTGCCGGTGCCCTGGCCCTTGGTGAATCGCAGATCGAACGGCATCCGATCAGTCTAGGGCTGCCAATCGGCCGAGTTCCGCGGAGCGTGCCGCGGTGTCGTCGGCGTCGATCGTCGTCGCATCGCGGTACCTCGTGAACCATCCGACCTGTCGTCGCGCGTAGGTGCGGGTGAGCTGCTGCGTCTCGGCGATGGCGTCGTTCCGCGACATCCGCCCGTGCAGTTCGGCGAGCGCCTGTGCGTAGCCGATCGCCCTGCGTGCGGTGACGCCGCGTTCGATCCCGACCGGCACGAGCGACCTGACCTCCTCGACGAGACCGGCCTCCCACATTCCGGCAGCGCGCGCGTCGAGGCGATCGACGAGTCTTGCACGCTCACTCCGGAGGTGCAGCACGTGATGGGCACGCCACGGCACGGGCCGATCGGGAAGTCGCGCGGCCTTGGCTTCGCCGGTCAGCTCGATCACCTCGAGCGCACGAACGATGCGCCGCCCGTTCCTCGGGTCTACGTGCGCGGCCGTGTCGGCGTCGATCGAGCGGAGACGCGCGTGCAGCAGACCCGGACCGACGTCGGCCAGCTCGGCTTCCAAGCGTGATCGGATCGCGGCATCGGTGCCCGGAAAGCGGAAGTCGTGGATCACCGATGAGACGTACAGTCCGGAGCCGCCGACGAGCAGCGCAACCGCGCCGCGCGCGATGATCTCGTCGACGGCAGCGCGAGCCGCGCGCTGGTAGGCGGCTGCGGAGGCTTCTTCGGTGACGTCGAGCACATCGAGCAGGTGGTGCGGGATGCCCCGCCGCGCCGCCGGCGCGAGCTTGGCGGTGCCGATGTCCATGCCCCGGTAGAGCTGCATCGCGTCGGCATTCACGATCTCGGCGGATCGTCCGAGCCGACCGACTGCCTCAGCGAGGTCGAGCGCGAAGTCGGACTTGCCGGTGCCGGTCGCCCCGACGATCGCGATGAGCGTCACGTCAGCGCTGGGCGTCGTTCGGGTCGTAGATCGGCATCGTGCCGACGCCGGGCGCGACGAGCGGCTCAGTGCCCCGGGCGCGGAGTGTCGGCAAGCCGAGCGACACGCGGCCCGGAGCGGGCGACCCGGAGTCGCCAGGGACGGCGCAGCTCTCGGCCTGTGTGCGGTCCCATGCGTCGCCGGCGCGGGTGCGCCTGATCACGAGGGGGGCATCGTCGAGGGAATCCGCGAGGAGGTGGAACGGCGCCGCCTGCGTGATCGTCACGGAGACGACGTCGCCCGGTCGCGGCGATTCGGATCCCGTCGGAACCTCGAAGTGCACGAGCCGACTGTCTTCGGCGCGCCCGCTGAGACGGTGCGTCTCGGCGTCCTTCTTGCCCTCTCCTGTCGACACGAGCACTTCGACCGGACGCCCGACGAGGTTCTGGTTCTCCTCCCACGAGATGCGCTCCTGGAGCGCGGTGAGGCGTTCGTACCGTTCCTGCACGATCTCCTTCGGCACCTGCTGGTCCATGGTGGCGGCCGGCGTGCCGGGCCTGATCGAATACTGGAACGTGAACGCCGAGGCGAACCGTGCCGCCTCGACGACGCGAAGGGTCTCTTGGAAGTCCTCTTCGGTCTCGCCCGGGAAGCCGACGATGATGTCGGTGGAGATCGCCGCGTCGGGGATCTTGGCACGCACCCGGTCGAGGATGCCGAGGAACTTCTCGGAGCGGTACGAGCGCCGCATCGCCTTGAGGATGCGGTCGGAGCCGGACTGCAGCGGCATGTGGAGCTGCGGCATCACCGCTGGCGTCTCGGCCATGGCGTCGATGACGTCGTCGGTGAACGCAGCCGGGTGCGGGCTCGTGAAGCGGATGCGCTCGAGGCCATCGATCTGGCCGGCGGCGCGGAGCAACTTGCCGAACGCCTGCCGGTCGCCGAACTCGACACCGTAGGAGTTGACGTTCTGGCCGAGCAACGTGATCTCGACCACGCCATCGTCGACGAGGGCCTGCACCTCGGCGAGGATGTCGCCGGGACGGCGGTCTTTCTCCTTGCCGCGCAGCGCAGGCACGATGCAGAACGTGCAGGTGTTGTTGCACCCGACCGAGATCGACACCCAGCCGCTGTAGGTCGAGTCGCGCTTCGTCGGGAGCGTCGAGGGGAACACCTCGAGGGCATCGAGGATCTCGAGCTGTGCCTCATCGTTGTGGCGTGCTCGCTCGAGCAGGCTGGGCAGCGACCCCATGTTGTGCGTGCCGAACACCACATCGACCCACGGTGCCTTCTCGAGGATGACGTTCTTGTCCTTCTGGGCGAGGCAGCCGCCGACCGCGATCTGCATGCCCGCGTGGCGACGCTTGACGCTCGCGAGGTGACCGAGGTTGCCGTAGAGCTTGTTGTCGGCGTTCTCGCGCACCGCGCAGGTGTTGATGACGACGATGTCGGGCTCGACCCCGTCGGCGGGCACGTAGCCGGCAGCCTCGAGCGAGCCGCTCAGTCGCTCGGAGTCGTGCACGTTCATCTGGCAACCGAAAGTACGGACCTCATAGGTGCGTGGCCCCGGTGCCGTCGCGTTGATCTCGGCAGGCGAGACCTCGTGAAGGGTGCTCATGATCGCACCAGTTTACGAGCCATCGGCGGACAACGCCGCCTTCACCGCCTCGCGCACCACGTCGCCGGGATACCCACGTCGCTGAAGGAACGCCGAGAGCCGACGCTCTGCCGTCTGACGATCGAGACCGGTGAGCTGACGGGCGCGGCGCTCGGCCACCGCCTGCGCATTCGCGCGCTCGATCTCGGGGTCGAGTTCTCCGACTGCGGCTCGTGCCGCCCCGGCGTCCACTCCGCGACGTGAGAGCTCTTGCATGATCGCGCCGCTGCCACGCCCCCGGCGGGAACCGTTCACATGCACGAGTTGCTCGGCCAGGCGCGCATCGTCGAGATAGCCGAGACGCTCGTAGCGTTCGATCCACTCCTCGATCTCGGATTCATCGAGACCGTGCTCGGCGAGCACCGACCGCACCTCGGCGATGGAGAGTGCGGATCGGCGCAGGCGCGAGACGACGAGTCGGTCGATGCGCGCGTCGCGTTCGGCACCGGTCTCGACGGGCTCCTCGTCGCCGACAGCGGACATTCGGGCGTGACGACGCGAGCCGGCGCCCCCGCCGCTGTTGCCGAAGCCGCCACCGTTGCCGAAACTGCTGCGCCCGCCGCTGCGTGATGCATGCGGCGCGGATGCCACCTGCGTCTCGGCATCGTCGGTCGACAGTTCGTGACGGTCGACCTCGCTCGCTTCGTCGCCCGGCGCCGTGGGCGGGGCCGCCCACGGTAGGTAGGTGACCGGGGCGAGGTGCTCCGATGCGTCGTTCATGTCGCTCCCCTCCCCGGTCTCACCCAGCACGCGATCAGGCGCCCTTGCGACCCAGCTTGCTTTCGATCGACTCAACGTTCGACGGCACCGCCGGCGCCGCGCCCGCCTTGCCGATACCGAGCTTGACGAGGATCTTCTGCTCGATGTCGGCCGCGATGTCGGGGTTCTGCAGCAGGAAGTTTCGCGCGTTCTCTTTGCCCTGCCCGAGCTGGTCGCCGTCGTAGGTGTACCACGCGCCCGACTTCTTCACGATCGCCTGGTCGACGCCGTAGTCGATGAGACTGCCCTCTCGCGAGATGCCGATGCCGTAGAGGATGTCGAACTCGGCCTGCTTGAACGGCGGTGCCATCTTGTTCTTCACGACCTTGACGCGCGTGCGGTTGCCGACCGCGTCGGTGCCGTCTTTCAGGGTCTCGATGCGACGGATGTCGAGTCGCACCGAGGCGTAGAACTTCAGCGCCTTGCCGCCCGCGGTGGTCTCGGGG
>DASSBT010000097.1:0-3476 GCA_035698465.1 Agromyces sp.
CGGTACTCGCGCCCGAGCAGCACTGCGGCGACCTCGGAGTCGGTCTCGCTCTCGAAGGTGTAGCCCTCGGCGAGCAGTTCATCCTTCAGCTCGGAGAAGTTCTCGATGATGCCGTTGTGGATGAGCGCGAGCCGGCCCTCGTCGCCGAGGTGCGGATGCGCGTTCTGGTCGGTGGGCCCGCCGTGCGTCGCCCAGCGCGTGTGGCCGATGCCCGTCTTGCCGTGGTGCAGCGGGGTCTGGTCGAGATCAGCGGCGAGCACCTGGAGCTTGCCGGCACGCTTCGCCGTCTCCATGACGCCGTCGTCGTCGACGATCGCGACTCCCGCCGAGTCGTAACCACGATATTCGAGGCGACGAAGGCCTCCCATGAGCACGTCGAGGCTGTTGCGCTCTCCGACGTATCCGACGATTCCACACATAGGGGCGATTCTACTGGCGCGCTGCTGGGCACTTGCCCCGTACGGCCCGCGGAACCGTTCGCGCATCGTCATTAGACTGTGACGGTGCTGGATCCGCAGAGCCCGTCGTCGCACGTGACGCAGATCTCGCCGTTCATCGAACTCGGTCGGGCCGACTGGGCCGCGCTCGCCCCGTCGATGCCGTCGCCCCTGCGCGAGACCGAGATCGTGCAGCTGCGCGGCCTCGGCGAGCCGCTCGACGTGCGCGAGGTCGCCGAGGTGTACCTGCCGCTCAGCCGGCTGCTGAACCTGTACGTCGGCGGCATGAAGTCGCTGCACAACGTGACGAGCGAGTTCCTTCGCGAGCGGGTCGAACCGACGCCCTTCGTGATCGGGGTCGCCGGTTCGGTGGCCGTCGGCAAGTCGACGATCTCCAGGCTGCTGCGCGAACTCCTCGCACGTTGGGAGTACACGCCGCGCGTGGAACTGGTCACGACCGACGGTTTCCTCTTCCCGAACGCCGAGCTCGAACGCCGCGGGCTGATGGCGCGCAAGGGCTTCCCCGAGTCCTACGACCGGCGGGCGCTCCTCCGCTTCGTGAGCGAGGTGAAGGCGGGTGCCGGCGTGGTGCGCGCGCCCTTCTACTCGCACCTGGCCTACGACATCGTTCCCGACGCCCAGGTGACGGTGCGTCGACCAGATGTGCTCATCATCGAGGGACTCAACGTGCTGCAGCCGCCCGGGCCCGGCCACCGGCTCGCGGTCAGCGACCTGTTCGACTTCTCGATCTACGTCGACGCCCGCACGAGCGACATCGCGCGCTGGTACGAGGAGCGATTCCTGAAGCTCCAGCGCGGCGCGTTCACCAATCCGCGCTCGTACTTTCATCGCTACGCGAGCCTCACCGAGGACGAGGCGCGGCAGCGGGCGCGCGAGATCTGGCACTCGATCAACGAGCCGAACCTGCTGCAGAACATCAGGCCGACGAGGTCGCGCGCCTCGCTCGTGCTGCGCAAGAGCGCCGACCACACCGTGTCGAGCGTGCTCCTCCGCAAGCTCTGACCCCGCGTACACGCCCGCCGCGTTCCGCGTTCCGCGGCCGCGCAGGTCGGCCGCGCACGTCGGCCGCGGCCGCACTGTCCACACGTCTCCCGCGGGCGAAAGTGCACTCCGCGCCCACCAAAGGGCGGGAACTGCACTCTCGACACGTTGAGAACCCCGGGCGCGGCAGGCGTGAGCGGGCGAAGCCCCGAGACGCGGCGTCAGCGTTTCAGACGTGGCGTCAGCATGCCAGGCGCGGCGTCAGCGCGCGAGCCAGTCGCAAACGCCGGCGTCAGCGCGCGAGCCATTCGCAAACACCGGCGTCAGCGCGCGAGACGCGTGCGCACCACGTCGGCGAGCGCTTCCGCATGCCGCTCGGCGGTGTCCTGGTCGGCTGCCTCCACCATCACGCGCACCATCGGCTCCGTGCCGGAAGGGCGCAGCAGTACCCGGCCGGAGTCGCCGAGCTCGGCCTCGGCCGCGGCGACCGCGGCCGCGATCTCGGCATCGTCGTGCAGCGCGTTGTGGTCGACGCCGCGCACGTTCACGAGCACCTGCGGGTAGACCGTCATCACAGAGCCGAGCTCGGCGAGCGACTTGCCGGTGCGGGCCATCTCCGCCGCGAGGTGAAGCCCCGTGAGCACACCGTCGCCGGTGGTCGCGAACTCGGTCATGATGACGTGCCCCGACTGCTCGCCGCCGAGCGCGAGGCCCTCTGACGCGAGCGCCTCGAGCACGTAGCGGTCGCCCACCTTGGTTTCGATGACGCGGATGCCGCGCTCGGCCATCGCGCGACGAAGGCCGAGGTTCGACATCACGGTCACGACGAGGGTGTCGTCGGTGAGCGTGCCACGCTCGTGCATCGACACCGCGAGGATCGCCATGATCCGGTCGCCGTCGACGATATTGCCGCCTGCGTCGACCGCGAGGCAGCGATCGGCGTCGCCGTCGTGCGCGATGCCGAGGTCGGCACCGTGCTCGCGCACGGCCTCCTGCAACTGCTCGAGATGGGTCGACCCCACGCCGTCGTTGATGTTCATGCCGTCGGGGTCGGCTCCGATCACGGTGACGGTCGCCCCCGCGTCGCGGAATGTCTCTGGCGAGACCCCCGCGGCGGCGCCGTTCGCGCAGTCGAGCACGACGTGGAGCCCGTCGAGGCGGTGCGGCAGCGTGCCGAGCAGGTGCACGACGTAGCGATCTTCCGCATCGGCGAACCGACGGATGCGGCCGACGCCGTCGCCGACGGGCGCGAGCTTCTCCTTGCTGAGGAACGACTCGATACGGTCTTCCACCTCGTCGGGGAGCTTCGTACCGCCGAACGAGAAGAACTTGATGCCGTTGTCGGGGGCTGGATTGTGCGAGGCCGAGATCATGACGCCGAAGTCGGCGCCGATCGAGTCGATCAGGAACGCGGTCGCCGGCGTGGGGATGACCCCGGCGTCGAGCACGTCGACACCGGAGCTCGCGAGTCCGGCCGCGACGGCCGAGGTCAGGAACTCGCCGGAGACGCGTGGATCGCGCGCCACGACGGCCACCGGACGGCGGCCTGCGGCGCGGAGTTCGTCGGCGTGCCGTCCTTGGGTGAGGACGGCGGCCGCCGCTTGGGCGAGGCCCAGGGCCAGGTCAGCCGTGAGTTCACGGTTGGCCAGGCCCCGGACCCCGTCGGTTCCGAAGAGCCGGGGCATACGGAGAACCGGTGGCCCGGATCAGCGCTTCGAGAACTGAGGCGCCTTGCGGGCCTTCTTGAGGCCGGCCTTCTTGCGCTCGATGACGCGCGCATCGCGCGTGAGGAACCCGGACTTCTTGAGCGTCGGGCGATTGTTCTCACGGTCGATCTCGTTGAGCGCGCGGGCGATCGCGAGACGCAGCGCACCGGCCTGGCCCGAGGGGCCGCCGCCGGTGATGCGAGCGATCACGTCGTACGAGCCGGAGAGCTCGAGCACGGTGAACGGGTCGGTGATGAGCTGCTGGTGCAGCTTGTTCGGGAAGTAGTCCGCGAACTCACGGCCGTTGACCGTGATGGAACCGGCGCCGGGA
>DASSBT010000098.1:0-2181 GCA_035698465.1 Agromyces sp.
CAGATCGTGTTCAACCCGAACGCCACGAAGCCGGGCCTCTCGAACCGCCTCTGGGAGATCGAGCAGCCGGCAGCCGCCGCGGCGAACGGCTACTTCGTCGCCGCAGCCAACCGGGTCGGCCTCGAAGACAACGAGTACGGCGACCTCGCCGTGAACTTCTACGGCAAGAGCCAGTTCGTCGACCCCCAGGGCAACATCGTCGGCGGCTACGGCTCCGAGAGCGAGGAGGAGGTCGTGGTGCGCGACCTCGACCTCGACATGATCCGCGACGTGCGCAACGCCTGGCAGTTCTACCGGGACCGCCGGCCCGACTCCTACACGTCCATCCCGAAGCCGTAGCCCGCCGGGTTTCGAGACGGCGCTGGGGCGCCTCCTCAACCCGCAGAGACGAGAGAGCGAGAAACGATGACCACCACCCTCATCACCGGCGGCACCGTCGTCAGCGCGACCGGACGTGCCGCCGCCGACGTCCTCGTCGACGGCGAGACGATTCGTGCGGTGCTCGAGCCGGGCAGCAACCTTCTCGGTACGGATGTCGCGGCATCCGTCGACCGGGTGATCGATGCGACCGGCAAGTACGTGATCCCCGGCGGCATCGACGCGCACACGCACATGGAGCTGCCCTTCGGCGGCACCGCGGCGATCGACACGTTCGAGACCGGCACCCGAGCCGCGGCACACGGCGGCACGACGTCGATCATCGACTTCGCCGTGCAACGCTACGGCGAGCGCGTGCAAGACGGGCTGGCCGCGTGGCACGAGAAGGCCGCGGGAAACTGCGCGATCGACTACGGCTTCCACCAGATCGTCGGCGGGGTCGACGACGACGCACTTGCGGCCATGCGTTCGCTCCCCGACGAGGGGGTCACGAGCTTCAAGCTCTTCATGGCCTATCCGGGTGTCTTCTACTCGGATGACGCACAGGTGCTGAAGGCGATGCAGGTCTCGCGCGACACGGGCATGCTCACGATGATGCACGCCGAGAACGGCCCGGTGATCGACGTACTCGCCGAGCAACTCATCGCCGAGGGCAAGACCGACCCGTACTACCACGGCATCGCGCGCGCATGGGAGATGGAGGAGGAGGCCACGCACCGGGCGATCATGCTCGCCAAGCTGACCGGCGCCCCCCTCTACGTCGTGCACGTGTCGGCGAAGCAGGCGGTTGAGCAGCTCACGACGGCTCGCGACCGCGGCCAGAACGTCTACGGCGAGACCTGCCCGCAGTACCTCTACCTCTCGCTCGAAGACCAGCTCGGCGCGAGAAGCGACGAGTGGGGCGCGTTCGAGGGTGCGAAGTGGGTGTGCTCCACGCCGCTTCGAAGCCGCGCGGAGGGCCACCAGGAGTCGATGTGGCAGGCGCTGCGCACGAACGACCTGCAGATGGTCTCGACCGACCACTGCCCGTTCTGCATGAAGGACCAGAAGGAGCTCGGCCTCGGCGACTTCCGCAAGATCCCGAACGGCATCGGGTCGATCGAGCACCGCATGGACCTGATGTACCAGGGCGTCGTGACCGGCGAGATCACCCTCGAGCGCTGGGTCGAGCTCACGAGCACCACGCCGGCACGCATGTTCGGCCTCTACGGCACCAAGGGCGTCATCCAGCCCGGCGCCGATGCCGACATCGTCGTCTACGACCCGAACGGGCACACCTCGATCGGCCTCGAGAAGACGCACCACATGAACATGGATCACTCGGCGTGGGAGGGCTTCGAGATCGACGGGCACGTCGACACGGTGCTCAGCCGCGGCAAGGTCGTGGTCGACGGCAACGAGTACCTCGGCACGAAGGGCGACGGCCGCTTCCTCAAGCGCGGCCTGAGCCAGTACCTCATCTGAACATCGTCGCGGGTTGAAGAGGCGCGCCAGCGCCGTCTCGAAACCCGAAGCCCGAGCAACGGGTTTCGAGACGGCCGCGAGCGGCCTCCTCAACCCTCGAATCGAACGGAGCAACATGGAATTCGGAGCGGTCCTGCAGACCAACCCGCCGGCATCGCGCACCATCCAGCTCGCGAAGCTCGCAGAGGTGCACGGCTTCAGCCACGTGTGGACGTTCGACTCGCACATCCTCTGGCAGGAGCCGTACGTCATCTACAGCCAGATCCTCGCGCAGACCCAGCGCATCAAGGTCGGGCCGTTCGTCACGAACCCCGCGACCCGCGACTGGACGGTCACGGC
>DASSBT010000099.1:0-21428 GCA_035698465.1 Agromyces sp.
TGTCCTAGCGTGGAGGCTGGAACCGGTTCCGGCTGGGCCCGCACCAGTGCAGTCCTGCCCACACTCAACGAGGAGAAGAGAAATGATCTCGAAACGGCATCGCCGTCTGCTGATCCCACTCGCAGCCGCAGCCACCATCGGCCTGGCCCTCAGCGCCTGTACTGGCGACGCCGCACCAGAGGCCGGCGACGTCGATTGCGGCGACTACGAGGCCTACGGCTCCTTCGAGGGCGAAGAGGTCGACGTCTACGGCACGATCCTCGAGGTCGAGGCCGACCGCCTCAACGAGTCCTGGGCCGACTTCGAGGCCTGCACAGGCATCGACATCATCTACGAGGGCTCCGGTCAGTTCGAGGAGCAGATCAACGTACGCGTGCAGGGCGGCACCCCGCCGAACCTCGCGATCACTCCGCAGCCCGGCCTCGTCGCGCGGCTCGCCACTGAGGGCGCGCTCGTGCCGGCACCGCAGTCGGTGGCTGACAACGTGGCCGAGTTCTGGTCTGAAGACTGGGCCAACTACGGCACGGTCGACGGCACGCTCTACGGCGCACCGCTCATGGCGAGCGTCAAGGGCTACGTCTGGTACTCCCCGTCGATGTTCGAGGAGAACGGCTGGGAGGTGCCGACCACGCTCGATGAGCTGATGGGCCTGACCGAAGACATCGCAGCATCGGGTGTCGTCGACAAGCCCTGGTGTGTGGGCTTCGGCTCAGAGGCAGCGACCGGATGGCCCGGCACCGACTGGGTCGAAGACTTCGTGCTTCGCCAGGCCGGCCCCGACGTCTACGACCAGTGGGTCGCTCACGAGATCCCGTTCAACGACCCGGCGATCGCCGAGGCGCTCGACTCCGTCGGCACCTACATCCGTGATGAGAACTTCGTCAACGGCGGCTTCGGCGGCGTGAACTCGATCGCCACGCTCGACTTCGGCGAGGCGGGCCTGACCATCCTCGACGGACTCTGCGCGATGCACCACCAGGCGTCGTTCTACGAGGGCTTCTGGCCTGAGGGCACCGTGGTCGCACCCGACGGCGACGTCTGGGCGTTCCTGCTCCCCGGCACCGAGGCCGACGCGAACGCCGTCACGGGTGGTGGCGAGATCGTCGCCGCGTTCGACGACAAGGACGCGACCGTCGCCGTGCAGACCTTCCTCTCGAGCGACACCTGGGCGAACAGCCGCGTCTCTCTTGGTGGCGTGATCAGCGCGAACTCGGGCCTCGACCCCGAGAACGCGTCGAGCGAGCTGCTGAAGGACGCGGTCGGCATCCTGCAAGACCCCGAGACGGTCTTCCGGTTCGACGCATCCGACCTGATGCCGGCCGCGGTCGGCGCCGGAACCTTCTGGACGGGAATGGTCGACTGGATCGGCGGCAAGAGCACTGCCGACACGCTCACCTTCGTCGAGCAGAGCTGGCCGGCACAGTAGCCCGAACCTCGGTGCATCGGTCGGGGTCGCGTCACGGCGCGGCCCCGGCCGTCAGCCCGGCTCTCGCAGTACTGTCGCTATACCTTCGTCGAATACTCAATGGAGAGGAGCCGACATGACGACCGCTGACCTCATCGGCAAGATCGTGCAGATCGTGGCCGGCCTTGCCATCTTCCTCGCGGTCATCGGGCTCATCCTGTTCATCATCGACCGCGCGCCCAAGCGAGGCCGCGACGTGCTCCAGCTCCTGCTCTTCCTGCTCCCCGCGTGCCTCCTCCTCGCCCTGGGTCTCGTCTATCCCGCCATCCGCACGACGTTCGACGCGTTCGCGAACCGAGCCGGAGAGTTCATCGGCCTCGACAACTTCGTCTGGATGTTCACACAGCCCGAGGCGCTCGTCACGATCTGGAACACGGTGCTCTGGGTGATCATCGTGCCGACCGTCTCGACGGCCATCGGTCTCGCGTATGCGGTCTTCATCGACCGGTCGAGGGGCGAGCGCATCTACAAGTCGCTCATCTTCATGCCGGTCGCCATCTCGATGGTCGGTGCGAGCGTCATCTGGAAGTTCGTCTACGAGTATCGACCCGGCGAGCGACCCCAGATCGGCCTGCTCAACCAGATCCTCGTCTGGTTCGGAGCCGAACCGGTGCTCTGGCTGCAGAGCGTGCCGATCAACACGTTCCTGCTCATCGTCGTCATGATCTGGGTGCAGACCGGGTTCGCCGTAGTCGTGTTGTCGGCATCCATCAAAGGGGTTCCGTCCGAGCAACTCGAGGCCGCCGAGCTCGATGGGGCAGGCTCATGGCAGCGGTTCCGAAACGTGATCCTGCCGGGTATCCGAGGGGGCCTCGTGGTCGTCGTGACGACCATCACCATTGCGACGCTGAAGGTCTTCGACATCGTGCGCACCATGACGGGCGGCAACTTCGAAACGAGCGTCATCGCGAACGAGATGTACACCCAGGCGTTCCGGGCCAATGAACCCGGTCGGGGTGCCGCACTCGCCCTCGTGCTGTTCATCCTCGTGGTGCCCATCGTCATCTACAACATCCGTGTGCTGCGTCAGCAGAGGGAGATCCGATGAGCGACAACATCGTCGACCTGCCGGTTCCCGCCGACGGCGAGAAGAAGCGCGACGCAGACACCTTCGAGATAGGCACCACCGACTCTCGCAGCGGGTATGAGAGGGGCTTCAACCGCGACGGCACCCAGGCGAAGCGGGTGAAGAAGCGCCTCACCTCCCGCACCGCCACGGTCGCCGCGCTCGTCATCACCGTTATCTGGACGATCCCGACGCTCGGGCTCTTCATCTCGTCGTTCCGCCCAGCAGAGCTCATCAACACGAGCGGCTGGTGGACGATCTTCCAGAACTGGGGATGGACCCTCGACAACTACAGCGAGGTGTTGTTCTCCTCGAGTTCTTCGTCGCCCCAACTCGGTGCGTACTTCGTGAACTCGCTGGCGATCACGATTCCGGTCGTGGTGTTCGCGACGGTGCTCGCGGCGATGGCCGCCTATGCCCTCGCCTGGATCCCGTTCAAGGGCGCGGCGACCATCTTCATCGTCATCTTCGCCCTGCAGATCGTGCCACTGCAGATGGCCCTCATCCCGCTGCTGCAGGTCTTCACGTCGACGCTCACCCCCATACAGGCCGCGCTGCACGACGCGATCCCGATCATCCCCGAAGAGACCTACCTGCAGGTGTGGATCGCCCACACCATCTTCGGCCTGCCGCTCGCGATCTTCCTGTTGCACAATTTCATCTCGGAGATCCCGAACGAACTGATCGAGGCGGCGCGGGTCGACGGGGCCAATCACGGGCAGATCTTCCTCCGCATCATCCTGCCGCTCTCGGTGCCCATCCTCGCCTCGTTCGCGATCTTCCAGTTCCTCTGGGTATGGAACGACCTGCTCGTCGCCCTCGTGTTCTCGGGTGGCACCGCCGATGTGGCGCCACTGACGCAACGCCTGGCCGAACTCGCGGGTGCCCGCGGGCAGGAATGGTACCGATTGACGGCGGCGGCGTTCGTATCGCTGGTGGTTCCGCTCATCGTCTTCTTCAGCCTGCAGCGTTACTTCGTGCGCGGCCTCCTCGCGGGTTCCACCAAGGGCTGACCGCCCTCGTCGCGGCGCCTGCCTGCGTGTACCGCCCCCGCTCCCCTCTTCAGCAATTCAGTTCCGGAGTGCGTGTCGCACCTGTAATCCGATTCTGGCCGCGGCGACACGCTCTCCGGAACTGATTTGCTGAGCGCGGCCGCGCCGCCCTCGGCGTGCAACCCGTCCTCAACACGTAGGCCGAGCGAGTTTCGGTCCACATTCGGGATCGAACGCGACGGATGCCCCGAGCGCCTCGCTAATCCGGAGGGATGACCGCACTTCGTACCCATCTCTCACGTTTGGGAAACGCCGCCGAGACGCATGAACTCGTCGCACTCGGGGTGGCGCCGCATGCCCTCACCGCGGCCGTACGAGGAAAGGAGATTCAACGGTTGCGCCGCGGATGGTACGCGCTCCCCGAGCTCGACTCGTCGATCGCTGCCGCGATCCGAGTCGGCGGTCGCCTCGCGTGCGTTTCGGCGGCGAAGTACTACGGCTGGGCGACCCCTCAGGATCACGGACTGCATGTCTGCGTCGCGGAGAACGCCGGTCGGCTGCGACGGCCGGTCGAGCCCGAGACCGGCAAGCCGACGTCGGCGACCGTCATCCATTGGCGCTCGCCACGGCCGCTCCATGGCCGCGAACGCCTCGTAACCGATCGCCTCGAGACCGTCAGCCACCTGGCCACGTGCCTCGACCCCGAATCAGTGGTCGCCGCGCTCGACTCGTTCCTCTACACAGACCCGGCCGGGAGTCGCGATCTCGACACCTGGTTGCTCGGGCTTCCCGACTTCGTCACGGCTCATCTCCCGAGTCGCAACCCGTCATGCCACAGCTACCTCGAGTCGATCGGGCGCATCCGGCTGGAACGAGCGGGGATCACGGGTAGTCATCAAGTCGAGATCCCCGAGGTCGGCCGGGTGGACCTCCTCATCGGCGACCGCCTCATCGTCGAGTGGGATGGCGGCACCCACCGCACGGCTGAGCAGCAGGACGAGGATTGTCGTCGTGACGCGCGCCTCGCCACGCTGGGCTACCGGGTACTGCGGTTCTCCTACAACCTCGTCATGCACGAGTGGCACGTCGTGATCAGCGCAGTCAGGGCTGTTCTCGCAGAGATCGCGCGGCAGCGCTGACCCGCAGCTCGGCCGGGGTGTCGAACAGCGCCTACCAGGGGCATCCGCGCCCCGTCCGTGCCGCAGCAATTCAGTTCCGGAGCGCGTGTCGTCCCGCCCGACGACCTCACGCGGGGGCGACACGCGCTCCGAGACTGAATTGCTGAATCGGGGACGAGGTCATGGCGTGCGACACGCGCTCCGGAAGGGAGTTGCCGAGCTGTGGTCGCCCCGCCCCGGCATGCCGGGGGTGCGGCGTAGGGTGAATGCATGAGCATGGGGTCCGGTCGCGGCGGGGGCGGCGGGACGCGCGGCGGCGCGGGTGCGGGTGCAGGCGCGGGTACAGGCGGCGTCGGCCCCAGGGGCCGCATCTTCTCCGCCGACGAGGCGGCGCAGCGGGCCGCGAACGCCGAGGCGCCGAAGGTGCCGCACCTGCTCCGCCGCATCGGCGAGCTGTTCGCTCCGCACAAGCCTGCCCTCATCACGACGGTGGTGCTCGTGCTCATCGGCGCGGCGCTCAGCGTCATCCCACCGCTGCTCACCCAGCGCGCCTTCGACGACGGACTGTTCCCGGTCGGTCCAGACGGTGAGATCGAAGGCCCGAACCTTCCCGTGCTCGCCATGATCGTCGGCGCGATGATCGCCGTCTACATCGTGTCGGCGCTGCTCGGCGTCTGGCAGACCTGGCTCACGGCGACCATCGGTAACAAGGTGATGGGCGCCCTGCGCGTGCGCCTCTTCACGCACCTGCAGTCGATGGAACTCAGCTTCTTCACGCGCACGAAGACCGGCGTCATCCAGTCGCGCCTGCAGAACGACGTCGGCGGAGTCGCCGGCGTGCTCACCAACACGGTGTCGAGCGTGCTCGGCAACACCGTCACGGTGATCTCGGCGTTCGTCGCGATGCTGCTCCTCAACTGGCAGCTCACCGTGATCGCGCTCGTGCTCATGCCGTTCATGGTGATCGCGCAGCGACGCGTCGGCCAGGTCCGCGCGCGCATCGCGGGCAAGACGCAGGAGTCGCTCTCCGAGATGACGGCGATCACGCAAGAGACGCTGAGCGTCTCGGGCATCCTGCTCTCGAAGAGCTTCACCCGCCAGCGCAGCGAGATCGACCGCTACGCCGGCGAGAACCAGAACCAGATCCGCCTGCAGGTGAAGCAGCAGATGACCGGCCAGTGGTTCTTCGCGATGGTCAACATCTTCATGTCGTCCATCCCCGCGATCGTCTACCTCGTCGCCGGCTGGCTGATCACCGGCGGGCTCGCGGATGTCACGGCCGGCACGATCGTCGCCTTCACCACCGTGCAGGCGCGACTCCTCTTCCCGCTCATGGGGCTCATGCGCGTCGCCCTCGACCTCCAGACCTCGAGCGCCCTCTTCGCGCGCATCTTCGAGTACCTCGACCTGAAACCCGCGATCACGGACAAGCCCGACGCGATCCCGGTTCCGGATGCTCCGCGGGTTGAGGAGGCGCGCCAGCGCCGTCTCGAAACCGCACCGCCCGGGCAAGCCGGTCTCGAGACGCGCCCTCCTGCGTCGGGCGCTCCTCAACCTGCGGGGGCCCTCGGGCGAGTCGAGTTCGATGACGTGACCTTCCGCTACCCCGACGCCGACGACGATTCGCGCCCGACGCTCGACGGCGTGAGCTTCACCATCGATCCGGGGCAGTATGCGGCGTTCGTCGGCCCGTCGGGCGCGGGCAAGACGACGGTGTCGTATCTCGTGCCGCGGCTGTACGAGGCATCCGGTGGCGCGGTGCGCTTCGCGGGCGTGGACGTGCGCGACCTCCGGCAGGAGTCGCTCATCTCGAACATCGGCATCGTGAGCCAGGAGACGTACCTGTTCCACGCGACGATCGCCGAGAACCTGCGGTATGCGAAGCCGGATGCCTCCGACGCCGAGCTCGAGGCGGCCGCCCGCGCCGCGAACATCCACGAGACCATCGCCTCGTTCCCCGAGGGATACGAGACGGTCGTCGGCGAGCGCGGGTACCGGCTGTCGGGCGGCGAGAAGCAGCGCATCGCGATCGCGCGCGTGCTGCTGAAAGACCCGGCGGTGCTCGTGCTCGACGAGGCGACGAGCGCGCTCGACACGATCTCCGAGCGTGTGGTGCAGCAGGCGCTCGACGACGCCGCGCGGGGGCGCACGACGATCGCGATCGCGCATCGCCTGTCGACGGTCGTGTCGGCCGACGTCATCTTCGTGGTCGTCGGCGGCCGCATCGTCGAGCGCGGCACGCACGCCGAGCTCATCCTGGGCGACGGCGTGTACGCCTCGCTGTATCGCCAGCAGGAGGATCGGTCCGTGCTCGAACCCTGAGTCGCCGTGCCGATGCCCGGTCAGCGCCGTGGCCATGTCCGGTCAGCGCTTCAGCGACGCTCGGCGAGCATGTCCTCCATGAGGTCGATCTCCGACTGCTGGCTCAGCGCGACCGACTCGGCGAAGGGCACGACGACCCCGTTCGTGGAGCGTTCGAGCACGGCATCCGCCATCTCGATCGCTCCCTGATGGTGCGCGATCATCAACTCGAGGAACAGCACCTCTGCTTCGACGCCGGTGAGCGCGCGGAGCTCGACGACCTGCGCGGGCGTCGCGAGGCCGGGCATCGGCTCGCCGGGCACGTGCGCCGCGCCGTCGGCCGCCGCCCCCGAATGCCCGGCGTGCGACGAGCCGTCGAGCGCAGGTCGCGTCATCCACGTCATCGACGGTTCGGGGCCCGCCTGCGGCAGCCCCCATACGCGAAGCCAGCCGTACATCTGACCCGACTGCTGCGCCTGCGTCGTCGCGATGTCGTAGGCGAGCAGCCGCACGTCGGGGTCGTCGGTGGCGTCGCGCACGATCATGGCGAGCTCGACGCCCTGCTGGTGATGCACCTGCATGTCGCGCGCGAAGCCGGCCTCGGCACTGGAGTTGCCTGGCGTGGGGTCACCCAGCGTGCTGAGTCGGCCGATCGAGAACGCCAGCACCGCGATCACCACGAGGGCGACGGAGGCCGCCACGATCACCACCACCCGGCGGGCGCCGCCGCCGGCGACCGGGCCCGGCTCGGCCATCGTCAAGAGACCTTGCCCGGCCCGTCGATGGCACCGGTGCAGAGCGCGCCGGGCTCGGGCACGTTCTGGCTCTGCCAGTACTCCTCGATGAACGCCGCGATGCGCTCGTCGTCAGCGCTGTCGACCTGCAGCTGGCTGTTCCAGGCGCTCACCACGATCGGCGAGGGCAGGCCGTCGTATGGCGAGAGGATCGTGTAGGTCGAGGGCAGCATCGACCTGAGGGCCGAGAGCTCATCGTCCGAGATGGAGGGGTCGTAGGTGATCCACACGGCGCCGTGCTCGAGCGAGTGCACGGCGTTCTCATTGGGCACCTGTTCGGTGTAGACGCCGCAGTTCAGCCATGCGGGGTTGTGCTCGCCGCCGGCCGGCGGGGTCTGCGCGTAGTCGACGGCGCCTTCGACGTGCCCTGCCGCGTTCTGGAAGGTCTGGACGCCATCGACCTGGGTTCCCTCGCTGCCCGCGTTGTACGAGACCGGCTGCGGTGTCAGCACGATCGACGAGATGATCACGCCGGCCACGACCACGACGCCGACGATGGCGGCGCCGATGCCGATGCGACGGTTGCGCTTGGCCTGCGCCTCTTTCTTGCGGTACGCCTCGAGCTTGCGCGCGCGCTCCTCGGCGCGCTGCTGCTTGACGGTCGGCTTCTTGGCCGATGGTTGGACGGGCGGGGTCGCACTCACGTGTGGGGCCTCTCTCGGAACGGTCTCGTCCATACGAACGCATGCGGCTGGGAAAACCCGGGGATCAGCTCATAGATTCGCACATCCGGTCGGCATTCGCGCGATCGCGTGCCGGTATGCTGAGCGCGTGAGCACCTCCATGCTGTGTTGTCGTCGCTGAGACAGGCGACCCCTTTCCAGCGTCGCGCACCGCAATCGGCGCCGACAGACGCACTCCACACAAGGAAACGAACGGCATGAAGTACGCAGAGACCATCGTCGATCTCGTCGGGAACACCCCGCTTGTCAAGCTCCACAAGGTGACCCAAGGGGTGACGGATGCCACGGTGCTGGTCAAGCTCGAATACCTGAACCCGGGCGGCTCATCGAAAGACCGCATCGCCGGACGCATCATCGACGCGGCCGAGGCCGAGGGCAAGCTGAAGCCGGGCGGCACCATCGTGGAACCGACGAGCGGCAACACCGGCGTGGGGCTCGCGCTCATCGCCCAGCAGCGCGGGTACCGCTGCGTGTTCGTCTGCCCTGACAAGGTCGGTGAAGACAAGCGCAACGTGCTCACCGCGTACGGCGCCGAGGTCGTGGTGACCCCCACGGCGGTCGCACCCGACAGCCCCGAGTCGTACTACGGCGTCTCCGACCGGCTCGCCCGTGAGATCCCGGGCGCGTTCAAGCCCGACCAGTACTCCAACCCCAATGGGCCTCGCTCGCACTACGAGACCACGGGCCCCGAGATCTGGCGCGACACTGACGGCACGATCACCCACTTCGTCGCGGGGGTCGGCACGGGCGGCACGATCACCGGCACCGGCCGCTACCTGCGCGAGGTGTCGGGAGACTCCGTTCGCATCATCGGCGCCGACCCCGAGGGCTCGGTCTACTCGGGCGGCACCGGCCGCCCCTACCTCGTCGAGGGCGTCGGCGAGGACTTCTGGCCGACCGCCTACGACCCGGCGGTGCCGCATGAGATCATCGCGGTCAGCGACGCGGAGTCGTTCGAGATGACCCGGCGCCTCGCGCGCGAGGAGGGCATCCTCGTCGGCGGGTCGAGCGGCATGGCCCTGGTGGCGGCGCTCAAGGCTGCGGCATCCGCGGGCCCTGACGACGTCTTCGTCGTGCTGCTGCCCGACGGCGGGCGCGGCTACCTCGGCAAGATCTTCAACGACAAGTGGATGCGCGCGTACGGCTTCTCGAACGTGCCGGAAGGCCACACCGTGGGCGAACTGCTCGCTGCGAAGGCCGACCGGATGCCGCCGCTCGTGTTCGTGCATCCGAATGACACGATCCGCGAGGCCATCGACACGATGACCGAGACCGGGGTCTCGCAGCTGCTCGTGCTGTCGGCGGAGCCGCCCGTCGTGCTCGGCGAGGTCGCCGGCTCGCTCGACGAGGAACGCCTGCTCGAGCTCGTGTTCTCGGGCCAGGCGAAGCTCACCGACAAGGTCTCGAGCGTCGTGGGGGAGTCGTTGCCGCTCATCGGGGTGAACGAGCCCGTGGCATCCGCCCGCGCCGCCTTCGGCACGACGCCCGCCATGCTCGTGACGGGCGACGGCAAGGCGCTCGGCGTGATCACCCGCACCGACCTGCTCTCCTATCTCTCGGCCTGACGGCCGCCCGCATCGGCCCGACGGCCGCACACGCCCGAAAGGCAGCACCATGCACGACGACGCACGCTTCGACACCCGCGCCATCCACGCCGGGCAGGCATTCGACCCGACGACGGGCGCGGTCATCCCGCCCGTGTACCTCACCTCCACCTATGTGCAAGACGGGATCGGCGGCCTCCGCGGCGGCTACGAGTACTCGCGCGGCGGCAATCCGACCCGGACGGCGCTCGAGACGCAGCTCGCGGCGCTCGAGGGCGGCATCCGCGGACTCTCCTTCGCATCGGGACTCGCCGCGGAAGACGCACTGCTTCGCACCGTGCTCGCGCCGGGCGACCACGTGGTGATCGGCAACGACGTGTACGGGGGAACGCACCGGCTCGTGCGCCGGATCTTCGGGGCATGGGGCATCCGTCACTCCACCGTCGACACCAGCGACATCGCCGCGGTGCGCGCCGCGATCGAGCTCGGCACGACGAAGGTGCTGTGGGTCGAGACGCCCTCGAACCCGCTCATGAAGATCTCGGACATCGCCGCGCTCACCGAGCTCGGCAACGAGGCGGGCGTGCTCGTGGTCGTCGACAACACGTTCGCGTCGCCGGCGCTGCAGCAGCCGATCGGGCTCGGCGCCGACGTGGTCGTGCACTCGACCACCAAGTACCTCGGCGGCCACTCCGACGTCGTCGGCGGGGCGCTGGTGTTCGCGGCCGGGCGTGAGGAGTTGGCCGAGCAGGTCACGTTCACCCAGTTCGCCGCGGGTGCGGTGTCGGGCCCGTTCGACGCGTTCCTCACGTCGCGCGGGATCAAGACGCTCGGCATCCGGATGCAGCGGCACAGCCAGAACGCCCTGGCCATCGCGCGACGCCTCGAGGAACACGCCGGCATCGAGCGGGTGTTCTACCCCGGACTCGAGTCGCACCCCGGGCATGAGCTCGCCGGGCGCCAGATGTCGGGCTTCGGCGGCATGATCTCGATCTCGCTCGCGGGCGGCGGCGAGGCCGCGCGCCGGTTCGCGGAGTCGACGACGCTGTTCCAGCTCGCCGAGTCGCTCGGGGGAGTCGAGTCGCTCGTGAACTACCCCTCCGAGATGACGCACGCGTCGGTGAAGGGCACCGAGGCCGAGGTGCCCGAGTCGGTCGTGCGGCTGTCGGTCGGCATCGAGGACGCCGACGACCTGCTGGCCGACATCGACCAGGCGCTCGACCGCCTGTAGCGGCATCCGGCGGTCGAGTAGCGACGTGCTCTCGGCGGTCGAGTAGCGACGAAGGAGCGTATCGAGACCCCGCAGCCCGGCCGAACCGTGTTCCCGTGTCGTCTGGGTGGCGGTCTGGGCGAGAAGTGGCAGGAATTGCATGCAGCATGTCATTTCTGCCAACCATGGGCGAGGGTCGGATGCCGCAGAATGATCAGGTGACCACGACCGAACCCGCGGCGCGCACCGCGAACGACAGTGCGCAGCCCGCCCCGCACCGCGGCTCGCTCGGCCTCGTGCAGGGCACGGCGCTCTACATCGCGAGCGTGCTCGGCACCGGCATCCTCGTGCTCCCGGGTCTCGCGGCCGCCGCGGCCGGCCCCGCCTCCATCGTCGCGGTCGCCGCGGTGCTCGTGCTCTCGATCCCGCTCGCGGGTACGTTCGCCGCGCTCGCCGCCCGCTACCCCGATGCCGGCGGCGTGGCGAGCTTCGTGCGCCGCGCACTCGGTGGCACGGCCGCACGCATGACCGGGTACTGGTTCTTCTTCGGGGTCTGCGTGGGGGCGCCCGTGCTGGCGGTGCTCGGCGGCGAATACGTCGTCGCGGTGCTCGGGGTCGACCGCGCCGCCGTGCCGATCATCGGATTCGCGGTCTTCGTGCCGCCGTTCATCTCGAACTGGTTCGGCGTGCGCGTCGCCGGCTGGGTGCAGTTCGTGCTCACCGGGCTGCTCATCGCGGTCGTGGTCGGCGTGGTCGCGGTCACGTTCCCGGCGGTCGACACCTCGAACTTCCAGCCGTTCCTCCCGAACGGGTGGGCCGGCGTCGGCGTCGCGATCAGCCTCTTCGTGTGGGCGTTCGCCGGCTGGGAGGTCGGCCCCCATATCGCCGGCGAGTTCAGGAATCCGCGACGCACCATTCCGATCGCAACGGCGATCGCCGTGGTCGTGGTGGGCGCCGGCTACCTCTCGCTCCAGTTCGTCACGGTCGCGGTGCTCGGTGAGCGTGCCGGCGTCGGGCAGGTGCCCCTCCTCGACCTCGTCGAGACCACGGCGCCCGGCATCGGCCAGGTGTTCGTGGCGATCATCGCGGCGATCGTCACGCTCGGGGTGATGAACGCCTACCTCCCCGCCTTCGGCAAGCTCGGGGCGGCGCTCGGCCGCGACGGCGACCTGCCGCGGTTCTTCGCGAAGGGCGCCGCCGACGGGGAGATCCCGCGTCGCGCGCTGGCGCTCACGGGCGTGCTCATCATCGTCTACTTCGGCCTCATGCTGCTGAACGACCTCGACCTCACGGGGTTCATCCTCATCCACACGAGCAACATGGTCGCGATCTACGCCGCCGGCATGCTCGCCGCGACGCTGCTGCTGAAGCGCTGGTCGTTCGGATGGTGGCTCGCGGTCGTGGCAACGGTGATGTCGGCCGGCCTCCTGGTGCTGGCGTGGACGAATCTCATCGTGCCGCTCGTACTCGCGCTCGCTGCGGTGCTCGTCACGGTCGTGCGTCGCGTGCGCGCGCGACGTGGCACGGCCGATGTCGAGGCGTCGCGCATCGCCCACCCGAACCCCGAGTACGGGCGATCCGCGCCCGATCGATGACGTACGAACTGCAGCCCAGCCACCAGGAGACCTACGTGACCGAATACCGTGCTCACTTCGACGCCGAGATCGCCTTCGTGAACGGAGGCGCACTGCATGCCGAGGCGTTCCGCCTCGACCTGCCGTCGGCCGATCTCAGCGAGGGCGAGATCGGCGAGCTCCTCGTGCGGCACCTCGGCCTCACTCTCGTCGGCAGCGTCGTGCTGTCGAACCTCGAGATCGTCGAAGAGCTGCACCGAGGGTCGCGCGGCGTGATCGATGCGACCGACGGCCTCGCTGAGACATCCGCCCGCTCGAACCGACGCGGCGAACTCGTCGACCTCAGCCACACGGTTCGCGACGGACTCGTCACGTATCCGGGCCTCCCGGCGCCGACCATCACCCCGTTCCTCACGCGTGAGGCCTCGCGCGAACACTACGAGCCCGGCACCGAGTTCGCCATCGACCTCATCACGATGCCCGGCAACACGGGCACCTACCTCGACAGTCCGTTCCACCGCTACGCCGACGGCGGCGACCTCGCGAGCCTCTCGCTCGAGACGCTCGTCGGCGTGCCGGCCGAGGTGTTCCACCTCACGGATGCCGCGAGCCGCGGCATCCCCGCAGAGGTCTTCTTCGACCGCGACCTCGCCGGCACCGCGGTGCTGCTGCACACCGGCTGGAGCCGACACTTCGGCGCGCCCGAGTATGCGCACGGGGCGCCGTTCCTCACCGAGGCCGGCGCGAAGCACCTCGCCGAGGCGGGCGTCGCGATCGTGGGCATCGACTCGCTCAACATCGACGACACCGAGTCGGGAGGCTCCCGGCCCGCCCACTCGATCCTGCTCGCCGCGGGCGTGCACGTGGTGGAACACCTGACCGCACTCGACCGGCTGCCCGCACGCGGCGCCCGATTCACCGCGGTGCCGCCGCGCGTCGAGGGCTTCGGCACGTTTCCGGTGCGCGCATTCGCGGAGGTACCGGCGTGACCGCGCCGGCTGCGGCATCCGCGCTCCGGTTGCCGGCGGGGTACGTCGAGCCGCGGCATCCGCGCCCCGATCCTCGGTTGACCTCAACCTCGCTTGAAGTCATACGCTCGAGCCCATGAGTCTTGAGCAGGCGAACGCCACCGGCGAGGTCCCGATTCCGACCCGTGAGAGCGTGCTGAGCGCCGAGTACCGGTGGATCAGCATCGGCATCTGCGCGCTCGTGTTCCTCGCCGCCTTCGAAGCGATGGCCGTGACCGCGGTGATGCCCGCCGTCGCCGCCGAGCTCGACGGGCGCCAGCTCTACGCCCTCGCGTTCGCCGGGCCGCTGGCGGTGAGCGTCATCGGCATGATCATCGCGGGGAACGCCGCCGACCGTGGGGGCCCTCGGGTCGCCCTCTACAGCTCGGTCGTGCTCTTCGTGATCGGCCTGGTCGTGGCCGGCACGGCGGCCGGGATGTGGCAACTCGTCATCGGGCGACTGCTGCACGGCATCGGCGGTGGCGGCCTCACGGTGGCGCTGTACGTCATCGTCGCCCGGGTGTTCCCAGCGCGACTGCAGCCGAGCATCTTCGCGGGCTTCGCCGCGGCGTGGGTGCTGCCCTCGCTCATCGGGCCGTTCGTCGCGGGGGTCATCGCCGACACCGTCGGCTGGCAGTGGGTGTTCCTCGGCGTCGTCGCCCTCGTGCTGCCGGCGCTCGCGATGGTCGTGCCGAACCTGCGGGCGATGACGACCGAGTCGGACGACCGGCGCCCGCCGTGGCGAGTGTCCCGGATCGCGTGGGCGACACTCGCCGCGCTCGCCGTGCTGGTGCTGAACCTCTCGACCGAGACGGCGGGCTGGGCCGGATGGCTGCTGCCGATCGCCTCGATCGCGGTGATCGCCGTGGCGGTGCGGCCGATGGTGCCGCGAGGCACCCTGCGCGCCGTGCGCGGATTGCCGGCCAGCGTGCTCACCCGGGGCATGCTCTCGGGGGCGTTCTTCGGAACGCAGGTCTACCTGCCGCTGCTGCTGACGGGCGAGCCCTATGTGCTGACGACCTCGATGGCGGGGCTCGTGCTCACGCTCGGCGGCGTCGCCTGGGCCATCGCGTCGCAGGTGCAGGGGCGCAATCCGGTGCGGCTCACGAACGAGGTCTGCCTGCGCATCGGGCTCGCGCTGCTCGGCGCCGCCATCACGGGATCGCTGCTCGCGACCGTGCTGCAGTTGCCGCCCGTCGCGTTCATGGTCGCCTGGGCGTTCGCCGGCGCCGGCATGGGCATCATGTACCCGCGCACCACCGTGATGGGCCTGCAGTCGTCGACGCCCCAGAACCAGGGCTTCATCAGCTCGGCGATGACGGTCTCAGATGCGCTCGGCGGCGCCGTCACGATCGCGCTCACCGCGATCGCGTATGCCGCACTCATTCCTGTCGGTCCGGTCGTTGCGGTGGCCGGCGCCATCGCGGTGGCGCTCGTCGTCTGGGGCTTCGCACTGTTCGCGGGCCTGCGTGCCCACGCCGAGGTCCCCGAGCCGGCCGCGGCCTGAGGGCTGCAGGCGGGTTCCGTCGCCTCCACGAACGGCGCGGGGCAGTGGCATCCGTCGCCATCGTGCGTGAGGATGGGAGGATGACCGCTCCGGTGTACTCCCTTCGCGACGGTAACTCGATTCCCGCCATCGGGCTCGGTACCTCGGGGCTGAACGAGCAGGTGGGCATCGAAGCGATCGTGTCGGGCATCGCCGACGGCTACCGCCTCATCGACACCGCCTACAACTACGGCAACGAAGACGTGGTGGGCGAGGCAATCCGCCGATCTGGAGTCGACCGCAGCGACCTCATGATCACGACGAAGCTGCCCGGCCGCCACCACGGCTTCGAAGAGACGCTCGCAAGCCTCGACGAATCGCGTTCGCGCCTCGACCTCGACTGGGTCGACCTCTACCTCATCCACTGGCCGAACCCGCGCATCGACAAGTACGTCGACAGCTGGCGGGCGATGATCCGCCTCCGCGAGAAGGGTCTCGCGCGGTCGATCGGGGTCTCGAACTTCACGGCGCCGATGCTCGACCGCCTCGAGAAGGAGACCGGGGTCGTTCCCGTGGTGAACCAGATCGAGTTGCACCCGTACTTTCCACAAGAGGAGTTGCGCGCCTACCACGACGAGCACGAGATCCGCACCGAGAGCTGGAGCCCACTCGCCAAGCGCACCCAACTGCTCGAGGAGCCGGTGATCGCCGCGATCGCCGCCGAGCACGGCGTCTCGCCCGCGCGGGTCGTGCTGCGCTGGCACATCGAGCTCGAAGCGGTGCCGATTCCGAAGTCGTCGGATGCCGCGCGGCGGCGTGAGAACCTCGACGTGTTCTCGTTCGAGCTCTCGGATGACGAGGTCGAGGCGATCTCGGCGCTCTCGCGCGGTCGCATCTGGGATGCCGACCCCGACACACACGAGGAGTTCTGAGCACGCGTTTCGTTCCCGGGGTGCTTCCGGCCATGCGCATGGCGCGTGCCACGTGGCGGTGGCCGAAAACCACCCCCGGAGTGAGTGGGGCGCGGGTCGGGTGGGGTCGTAGGGCGGGGTCGCAGGGCGGCGATAGGCTTCACCGAGTGAGCGATCCAACCGCCGAGCCGAGCGCCGACACCTCCGGGCACTCCGTCATTCCCGCCGCCGAGGCCTACGCGTCGGCTGAGGCATCCGCTCATTCGACGCATGCCGCTTCGGCGAAGGGCCCGCTCTCGCCGCCGTTCCGCTGGTTGTCGATCGGCATGTTCGCGCTGATCTTCCTCGCCGCGTTCGAGGCGATGGCCGTGACCACGGTGATGCCGCTCGTCGCCGAAGACCTCGACGGGGTCGCCCTCTTCGCGCTCGCGTTCGCGGTGCCGCTCGCGGCGGGCATCATCGGCATGGTGCTCGCCGGCAACTGGACCGACCGGGCCGGCCCCCTACCGTCACTCGTCACCTCGGCGGTGCTCTTCGTGGTCGGCCTGCTGATCGCCGGCACCGCGACGAACATGATCGTGTTCATCGTCGGGCGGTTCGTGCACGGGCTCTCGGGCGCTGCGGTCATCGTGCCGCTCTACGTCATCGTCGCGCGGGTGTATCCCGAGTCGCTGCGGGCGCGCGTCTTCGCCGGATTCGCCGCCGCGTGGGTCATCCCGTCGATCATCGGGCCGGCGCTCGCCGGCGTGGTCGCCGAGACCGTCAGCTGGCACTGGGTGTTCCTCGGCGTGATCGGGCTGCTGCTTCCGGCGGGGGCCATGATGCTGCCGCCGCTGCTGCGCGTGCGCGACCTCGTGCAGGGCGACCCATCGGTGCGGTGGAGCCTCGGCCGGGTCGGCTGGTCGGTACTCACGGCGGCCGCGGCGCTGGGGCTGTCGCTTTCGAAGGAGGTCGACGACCCCTGGCGATGGGTCCTCGCGGTGGCGTCGATCGTGCTCGTCGCCATCGCCGTGCGGCCGCTGCTTCCGGCGGGCACTCTGCGTGCCGCACGAGGCATGCCCGCCACCGTGCTGCTGCGCCTCATCGTCGCGGGCGCGTTCTTCGGCAGCGAGATCTACCTGCCCTACCTCTTCATCGAGCGGTACGAGTTCTCGCCGAGCCTCGCCGGCGCGGTGCTCACCGGAGCGGGCGTCAGCTGGGCTGCGGCGTCATGGCTGCAGGGGCGACTCGGCGACCGGGTCACGAATACGCAGGCGGTGCAGATCGGCGCCGGCCTGCTGGCGGTGTCGCTGGCCGTGGTGCTGCTCGTGGCCGCGTTCACGCTGGATCCGGTCATCGCGTTCGTCGCCTGGACGCTCGCGGGTGGCGCGATGGGGTTCATGTATCCGCGGTTCTCGGTCGCGGTGCTGAAGCTCTCGCCGGTGTCGGCGCAGGGCTTCAACAGCGCGGCGCTGTCGATCGGCGAGTCGCTCGGGGCATCCGTCGCGCTCGCAGTCACGGCGCTCGTGTCGAGTGCGATCGTGGGTGGCGCCTTCACGGCCGACTTCGCCGTGACCGTCGTGATCGCGCTTGTGGCTGTGATACTCGCGCCCCGCGTGCGGCCGGCCGTCGCGGCATCCGTCGACGGCTGATCGCTTGGCCTCGCCGTGCGGTCGCGCACGGCGTGCGTCAGCGGGTCGGCCGCCGGCTCGAGCGGGTGAGCCGACGGTCCCGCCCGCGGGTCAGCCGGCGGCCGAGTAGTCGGGAAGCTCCTGCAGGGTCCAGCGGTTGCCGTCGGGATCCGTGAGGCTGACGAAGCGGCCCCATGCCTGCTCGTCGACTCCTTCGGCTTCGACGCCCTTCTCTCGAAGTGCGGCGAGCGCCGCATCGGCGTCGGGAATCACCACTTGGATCACGTCGAGGGTTCCCGGCTCGACGGCGCTGCCGAGACCTTCACCGATCGCGATCGAACACGCCGAACCGGGCGGGGTCAGCTGCACGAATCGCAGGTTCTCGTTGACGCGCTGGTCGTGGTCGGCGTTGAAGCCGAGCTTCTCGACGTAGAACTCCTTCGCGCGGTCGACGTCGGTGACGGGCACGAAGATGAGTTCGATCTTCCAGTCCATGGGTTTGCTCCTCGGTAGGGTTCCTGCGATCCGCTTCATCGAATCGCGTCGGTTGCATTCTCGCCAACCATGCGGTCAGTTCTTGTCCGCGTTGAGCGTGAGTGACGGATGCCGCGGGCCCGCGCACTCGCACACACGCCGCCGAGAGTGCAGTTGCCGCCCTCTTCGGGGCGGGGAGTGCACTCTCGAACGAGTGCGTCACCCGAGCAGTTGCGCCGAGAGTGCAGTTGCCGCCCTCTTCGGGGCGGGGAGTGCACTCTCGACGTGGGGTGACGACCACGACGTCGGGTGACGCCCACGACCTCGGGTGGCGACCACGACGGTGGGGTGGCGACAAGGACGTCGGGTGACGACAAGGACGTCGGGTGACGACCAGGACGTCGGGTGACGACCAGGAGGTCGGGTGGCGACCAGGCGGGGCTGGGCGGGCACGCCCCGCGGTGCCAAGATGGAGCGCATGGCACTGCACATCACTGGGGAGTCCGCCGCCGACCAGCTGCTGAGCGACGACGCGTTCGCGCTGCTCACTGGCATGCTGCTCGACCAGCAGGTGACGATGGAGTCGGCGTTCGCCGGTCCCGAGAAGATCCGCGCGCGGATCGGGTCGATCGAGCCGGCGCGCATCGCGGAGTACGACCCCGAGGCGTTCGTCGAGGTGTTCAAGGAGCGCCCATCGGTGCACCGGTTCCCCGGATCGATGGCCGGTCGCGTGCAGGCGCTCGCGGCGGCAGTGCGCGATGACTGGGGTGGCGAGGCTTCCGCAATCTGGACCCGGGGCGATCCTGACGGCGCAGAAGTGCTCGCGCGGCTCAAGGCGCTGCCGGGCTTCGGCGAGCAGAAGGCGAAGATCTTCCTGGCGCTGCTCGGCAAGCAGCGTGGGCTCGAGGCGCCGGGCTGGCGGGAGGCCGCCGGGCACTACGGCGAGGAGGGTTCGTTCGCCTCGGTCGCCGACATCGTCGATCCCGAGTCGCTCGCCAAGGTGCGGGCGACGAAGCAGGCGGCGAAGGCCGCCGCGAAGTCGGCGAAGGCATAGCGGGAGCCGCTCATGTGAACGACGGGTCACATGAGGCAGCTGAACATGAGCCAAGCCGCATATGAGGCAGGCCGCTCGCGCATGCTGACCCCCGAATGAGGAAGCTCGATCGCTTCGTCAGCGGGCCGCAGCAGATTCAGCCAACGAGGAACTCCGCGATCACGAGTGCCATGGTCTTGGGCTCCCAGCGATGGTCGGCTGCGGGGATCGTACGCGTCTGGGCGTTGGGCATCGAGGCGACGACGGATGCCGCGGCGGCCGTCATGATCGGCAGGGTCTCTTCGCCGACGAGTGCAAGCGTGGGTTGCGCGACGCCGGCCAGGAGTTCGGCGCGCGGGGCGCTCTGCGCCCAGGCGAGCGACTCCGCGTCGGGCTGGAGGCTCGGCCCGAGGTCGAGCATCGTCTGCCAGGCCGCACTCTGCTTCGCAACCGCGAGCCACTCGGGCGGCATGTCGGCCATGTACGTCTCGATCGTGCCGTCGCGGTCGCCGGCCGCGATGCGCTCGCGCAGCTCCTCGAGAAACACGGCACCATCGACCCCGCCCTCTGCGTCGAGGGGCACCTCGAAGAGCACCATCTTCGAGATCGGCAATCCGGATGCCGCAGCCGCGAGCGCGATCGAACCGCCCGAGGAATTGCCGAAGAGGGCGACCGCGTCATCAGCGCCCTCGGTGAGCTCGTCGGCGAGCGCGCGAAGGTCGTCGATCGTCTGGGCGAGGTTGATCGGGGCATCCGCGGGGCTCTCGCCGCGCCCCCGACGGTCGTAGTTGACGACCGTGAAGCCGTGACGTGCAAGCTCGTGCGCCATCTCGACCGTGGTCGGGTCGAAGCCTCGGAACTGCATCGCCCCGCCGATGAGGATGACGGGCGGCCCCGAACCCTCGACGTCGTAGGCGATGCGCGTGCCGTCGGCGGATGTCACGTACTCGGTCATTCGGCTCCCTTGTCGTTCGTCGACAGGCTACGCCGACCCGCCGGTCAACGCAGGAAGAATCACGCCACTCGCCGACGCATCCGTCGCGACACGCCGACGCGGATGCGGTTCTTCCTGCAGTGGTGCTCCGGATGCCGCGGCGGCGGCCCACTCGACATGCTCACGGATCGCAACCGGAACGAGCGGCGGCATCCGAAGAATGTCGGTGGCGGGTGGCAGCATGAACTGCACAACACCATATGTAGGGGTAGCGGCGTCAGCGGGTCCCAAGGTGTCGCGAATCGCGACACGCGCGACACGCCCGGCATCCGTCCACAGGCGAAGAGATCGAGATCTCACAGCCTGTGGATAACACCAGTGTGATTCGCGAGAATCCGCCGATCGTCGCGTCATCCGTTGTTCACAACCGGTGGAGAGAACGGTGGATAACTACACGAATGTAACTACATCATGTTGTGGCTGTTCAGTTACACAGCCACTAGATGTAGTATTGAAGGACCGAAGAAAGTACGGGGGCGGGCTCCTCCGGAGCTCGAAGAGAACGAGGGGAAACCATGACGGTAACGGTCTACACCAAGCCTTCCTGCGTGCAGTGCAACGCGACGTATCGCGCCCTCGACAGCAAGGGAATCGAGTACGAAGTGCTCGACCTTTCTGTCGACGAGAGCGCCCTCGCGCAGGTCAAAGAGCTGGGTTACCTCCAGGCGCCGGTGGTCATCACCGACGAGGGGCACTGGTCGGGCTTTCGCCCCGACAAGATCGACGAACTCGCCTCGCGCCTGGCCTGATCGGGTTTCGAGACGGCCTTCGGCCTCCTCAACCCGCGGCAAAGGATGATGCGCCATGACGAACCTCGTCTACTTCTCAAGCGTCTCGGGTAACACCAAGCGCTTCATCGAGAAGCTCGGCCGGCCGGCCACTCGCATCCCCCTGCATGCCCGCGACTCGATCCAGGTCGACGAGCCGTACGTGCTCGTCGTGCCGACCTACGGTGGCGGCAACGGCAAGGGCGCGGTGCCCAAGCAGGTCATCAAAGTCCTCAACGACCCGCAGAACCGCGGACACATCCGCGGCGTCATCAGCGCGGGCAACACCAACTTCGGTACGGGCTTCGGCATCGCCGGCGACATCATCGCCGCGAAGACCGGGGTGCCGCACCTCTACCGCTTCGAAGTATTCGGAACCCCCGACGACGTTCGCGCCGT
>DASSBT010000100.1:0-20090 GCA_035698465.1 Agromyces sp.
CATCACCTTCGGCGACCACGACCTCAGCGAGCAGATCGTGCACCTCGTCCTCGCCCGCACGCCCGACGCACCCGCCGGCACCAAGGGCATCTCGTGCTTCATCGTGCCGAAGTTCCTCGTGAACGACGACGGCTCGCTCGGGGAGCGCAACGGCGTGCACACCGTCGGCGTCGAGCACAAGATGGGCATCCACGGCTCGCCCACCTGCGTGCTGTCCTACGAAGACGCCACCGGGTACCTCATCGGGGAAGAGAACCTCGGCATGCGCATCATGTTCGTCATGATGAACAGCGCCCGCCTCTCGGTCGGAATGCAGGGTCTCGCCGTGAGCGAGCGCGCCTACCAGCAGTCGCTCGACTACGCGATCGAGCGCATCCAGGGCCGCGCGATCGGCGCCACCGAAGACTCCCCCATCATCGACTTCCCCGATGTGCGGCGCATGCTCATGACGCAGAAGGCCTATATCGCCGCCCTCCGTCGCATGATGCTGCTCAACGCGGTGCATGTCGACCGCTCCACCAACCACCCGGATGCCGCGACGCGCGTTCGATCCGATGAGATCGTCGGGCTGCTCACCCCCATCTGCAAGGCCTTCGGCACCGACCTCGGCAACGAGCTCACCTCTCTGGCGCTGCAGATCCACGGCGGCATGGGCTTCATCGAAGAGACCGGCGCGGCCCAGCACTACCGCGACGTGCGCATCGCCGCGATCTACGAGGGCACGAACGGCATCCAGGCGGCCGACCTCGTGGGCCGCAAGATGCCCGTGCGCAATGGCGCGTCATTCCTGGAGTTCATCGCCTCGATGCGCGACCTCGACGGCGAACTGGCCGCGGCCGGCGACGAGTTCGCGTCGATCCGCACCCAGCTGAACGCCCAGCTCGACACGCTCGAGCAGGTCACGGCATGGATGCTGCGCACCGGCGCCACCGACCCCAACTCGTTGCTCGCCGGCTCCACCCCGTACCTGCGCATCTGGGGCCTCGTGGTGGGCGGCTGGCTCATGGCGAAGTCGGCTCTGGCCGCACGCGGACTCGACGACGGCATCGCCGAGGCGCAGTTGCCGCTCGCCCGGTTCTACGCCGAACAGCTGCTGCCGCAGGCTGCTGGGCTGGTCGGTGCCGTCACGGCCGGCTCACGCGACCTGTTCGCGCTCGACGCCGACGCACTGGGCGACGTCAGCCGGCGCCCCGCGCGCGTCTGAGGCGCTGCACTCAGGCCTGAGACGCGCGCTCAGGCCTGAGAGACTGAGAGACGCTGCGCTCGCAGGCGCGGCGCGGCATCCGAACGCCCCGTCGCGACCTCAGGGCGCGGCGACCTCGGATGACTCGACGCGCGACGCAGTCGCACTGCGAGCCGCCCAGGTGCCGGCCGACGCTTCGAGCCCGTCGACGAGGTCGAGGCCGCGCTTGGCCCACTCGATCTCGCCACGTGCGCGATCGACCAAGCCTTCGTAGGCGAACCGCTTGAACGCGATCGTACGCTCGTGCTCCTCGGGGGGTGCGGCGACGAGGCGCCGGACGAGCATCGGGTTCTCGACCGCGTCGATCCGGCGCAGCTCGCCCTCCCACTGTTCGAGTTCGCTCTCCCACTGCACGATGTGCGCACGAAGGAACTCGCGAGCCGCGTCGGGCGTCGTCGTCTCGAGGTACGCGGCCCGCAGGTGCGCGGGGTCGCGCACCCGCGCGTAGTCGAGCGGCGACTGCATCCAATCGAGGAACGCGTGATCACCGGCATCCGTCACGTGGTAGACACGCCGGGTGCCGCGTTCGCCGCGCACCTGCTCCTCGCCCTCGATGAGGCCGGCGGCCTCCATCTTGCGCAACTCGGGATAGATCTGCGAGTCGGGCGCATGCCAGACGTGCCCGACCGACAGCGAGAACTGCTTTTGCAGGTCGTAGCCCGAGAGGGGCCCGACGCGGAGCAGCGCGAGCAACGCGTTCCGCAGGGTCATGCTGCGCTCCTCCGACGACGGACGTGGGTCGAGGGGGCCAGGCCAGGTCACAGGCCCCCTCGGGGTCAATCTACCAACTAGGCAGTCTGGTAGTTGGTGCGCCATCCGCCCTGGTACGACGCCCGAGCGACGGTGGAGTAGGGAACGGGGCTGACGACGGCGCGTACCTCGGTCTGCTCGTGCGGCTCGACGGCGGCCTTCGTGGTTCCGCCGTTCGGCTCGCCCCAGACGACCTTCAGCTCGGTGCCCTCCGGCACGTTCGCGTCGACGGTCGCGAGCGACAGGCCGCGACGCTCGTTCGCGCTGTATCCGGTGAACATCGAGAAACCGACGACCGTGCCGTCGGCATCGATGACCGAGTCGTAATTCGCCGATCCGTAGTTCGCAAGCGGCAGGTCGAAGAACTTGTAGTTCGGTCCGTCGACGTTGAGCAGCGAGGTGAGGACCTTGCCGAGGTCTTCGGCGTCCCACGCGAGCGTGACCTTCTTGCGCTGCGTCTCCTTGTCGACCTGCTCGAGGGCGTCGCGGCCGATGAAGTCGTGGTCGAACTTCACGAACGAGCCGTAGCCGAGCTCCCACGGGGTGAGGTAGTAGTCCTCGATATCGTCGGAGACGAACGACCCGGCGAGCGTGCCGGTGGCCTCGTAGCCGTCGGCGGGCAGCCACTCGCGGTAGGCGCGCTCGGCCTCACCCGAGTAGATCGCCGGCAGCGGCGATGGGATCCAGCCCGACTCGAGGGTGTTCGACGGGTAGGCCCGCGAGCCGACCGGAACCAACCCGAACTCGGCGCCCGCGTCGACGATCGCGTCGCGGATGCGGTCGTGGTCGGCGTAGGGGCCCCAGATCTCGAGCCCGGGTGCGCCCGCCATGCCGTGTCGCAGGGTGCGAACCGTGGTGCCGTCGATCGTCATGGTCGACATGTTGAAGAACTTGAGTTGCTCGAGCGGCCCGCCGTTGAGCTTCTCGATGACTTGCCACGCGTTCGGTCCCTGGATCTGGAACCGGTGGTACCGGCGACTGACCGAATGCCCGTAGGGGCGCGACGGCGAGCGGCGGTCGACGCTGATGTCGAGGTTCTGGTAGCCACCGGTCTCTCCGTGGAAGAGCAACCAGTTCGCCGCGGGCGAGCGCCCGACGTACACGTACTCGTCTTCGGCCTCGCGGAAGAGGATGCCGTCGCCGATGACGTGACCCGACGCGGTGGTCGGCACGTACTGCTTCGCCTTGTCGACCGGGAACGTCGCGACCGAGTTGATCGCCGTCGCCTCGATCAGCTTGATCGCGTCGGAGCCCTTCAGGAACAGGTTGTCCATGTGGTGCGACTGGTCGTAGAGCACGGCGGTCTGGCGCCATGCGGTCTGCTCCTTGATCCAGTTCTGGAAGTCGGCCGGCACGACCGGGTAGATGTACGAGCCGATCTGCGAGTTGCGGAGCAGGTCGACGGCGCCGTTCGAGGCGTCGAGGACTTGCTGCAGATTCTTGGGTGCCACGATGTGAACCTCTCTGTTCTTACTCGGTTTCGATATTCGGATTCAGTGCCGGATGCCTCGGCCGAGGCATCCGGTGTCTAGAAGACGATCGTGTGGTTGCCGTGCCGTATGACGCGGTCTTCTGCATGCCACTGCACCGCACGCGAGAGCACTGCGCGCTCGACGTAGGCGCCGCGGGCGGCCAGGTCGGCCGCCGAGTGCGCATGCGTGACGCGCGCGACATCCTGCTCGATGATCGGGCCCTCATCGAGGTCCTTCGTCACGTAGTGCGACGTCGCGCCGATCAGCTTCACCCCGCGCTCCCTGGCCTTCTTGTACGGTGCGGCACCGATGAAGGCCGGGAGGAAGGAGTGATGGATGTTGATGATCGGCACGCCGACCTTCTCGAGGAACCCGTCGGAGAGGATCTGCATGTAGCGGGCCAAGACCACGAAGTCGACGTTGCCGGCGAGCAGCTTCACGATCTCGGACTCGGCCTCCGACTTGTCGGGCCCCTGCGACGGGACGTGGAAGAACGGGATGCCGAAGGAACGCACGTCCTCTGCCGAGTTGGTGTGGTTCGAGATGACCATCGGGATGGTCACCGGTAGCTCACCCCGACGGTGCCGCCAGAGCAGCTCGAGCAGGCAGTGATCGGACGTGGACGCCAGGATCGCCATGCGCTTCGGGATGGACTGGTCGGTCAGGGTCCACTGCAGCCCGAGCGGGCCCAGCGTCTTCTCGAGATCGGCCTCGATCTCGGGAGCGGTGACGAGGAGGTCCGTGCGGTGGAACACCACTCGCTGGAAGAACGCACCGCCGGACGGGTCGTCGGTGTACTGGTCGAGCGTGACGATGTTGCCCTTGTTGCGCGTGATCAGTGCCGCGACCGCCGCGACGATGCCGGGCTGGTCTGGACCGTGCACGATCAGGCAGGCCTGGTCGCGCATGGGTTGGATGTGCAAGCTCATCGCCGGCACCTCACGACTGCGCGGCGCCGAACTGGCGCACCCATTCAGACGTGGCGAGCAGCCCGCCGAACGTGTAGAAGTGCAGCCCGACGCGACCCGACGCGGGGTCTTCGGCGAGCAGGGTCGACAGGTCGGTCACGAACCTGTCGGGCCCGGCCGTGCCCATCAGGTTCGTGAGCGAGAAGCCGTACTTCTTGACGATCATCGCGTTCGCGCCGACGCCGAAGCGGCGGGCGAACGCGAGCAGGCGCTTGATGCCGGCCGGGCCGGGCGTGCCGATGCGGATCTGCGTGTCGATGCCCTTGGCGCGCACGGCGTCGATCCACGACATGACGGGGTCGGTGTCGAACGCGAACTGGGTGAGGATGACCGCGTCGAGACCCTGCTCCTCCAGCGAGACCGACTTGCCCTCGAGCACGCGCCAGAGCGTCTCGTCGGAGATGTCGGGGTGGCCCTCTGGGTAGCCGGCGATGCTGACCTCGCGCACGCCGTACTTCGAGAGGATGCCGCTGCGGATCAGCGCGAGCGAATCCTCGTAGGGTCCCTCGGGTGTCGCCGGGTCGCCGCCGACGGCGAAGACGTGCTCGGTGGCGCCGACCTCCTGCAGTCGCTCGAGGAACTCCTCGAGCTGCGCCTGTGACGCGAGACGCCGGGCCGAGATGTGCGGAACGGGCACGAACCCCAGGTCACGCACCGCCTTGGCCGCGGCCACCCGCATCTCGAGGTCTTCGTTGCCGAGGAAGGTGACGTTGATCTTGGTGCCGGGCGGAATGCTGTCTTTCGCCTCGTTGAGCCCGGGAATGTCCTTGCCGGTCATCTCGAGGGAGAAGTCGCTCACGAGCTGGGCGGCTGCCGCGCGATTCGGTGCTGGAGTGCTTCTGGTCACTGATCGAAGTCCTTTCCCGCTCTGGGCGGAGCGCTGCATTGCGCTTGCTTCTACTTTACCTATGACAATAGGGACTGTCCATAGGTATCGAAGCACATTCTCCGCCGTCATGCCCCCTGTCGAGGATCACCGCCCTCTGCGTATCGATCGCGCCCGACGAAGACCCCCATCACCACTTGGATCAGCAGCACCATCACGACGAGCAGCAGCGGGATCTCCCATCGCCCGGTCAGCGTGAGCAGACCGCCGAACGCGATCGGCCCGACCGCCGCGATCGCGTATCCGCCCGACTGGGCCATGCCCGAGAGTCGCCCGGCGGCCGCGGCCGTTCGGGCGCGCAGCCCGAAGAGACTGAAGGTCATCGAGAGCGAGGCGCCGCTGCCGAGTCCGCACACGATGACCCAGCCGACGAAGAGGCCGGGCACGGCGATGAGCCCGGCGACTCCCACGACGCCGACGACCGGAATCAGGACCGGCGTCCAGCGCGCGAGCCGCCGCCCGCGAAGCAGCAGCGGCACCGTGAGCGACCCGACGAGCGAGCACAGCTGGAGCAGCATGACGTCGATGCCGGCGACGACCTCTGAACGGCCGAGCGTGAGGGCGAACGGCGCAAGCCACGTGACGAGCATGTAGAACCACATGGCCTGCACGCCCATGTAGATGAGCACCTGCCATGCCACTGCATCGCCCCACATGCCGGCGCGGGCGGACGGCGGTTCCGTGCGGACGGCGTTGATCGGCCGCTCGCGGTGCCGGTCGGCTGCACCGCGCCGGGTCAGCAGGTGACCACCCCAGGCCGCGATGGCGAGGGTCACGAGCGAGCCCGACCAGACGAGGGCCCAGCGCCATCCGATCTCGCTTCCGCCGACCTCGATGTGCGAGATGGGCACGACGACGCCCGACGCGAGTGCCCCCGTGCCCGCGAGCAGCGCGGTGAACAACGCGGTCATTCCCGCGAGCCGATCGTTGAAGTCCCGCTTGATCACCGCGGGCAGCAGCACGTTGACGATGGCGAGGGATGCCCCGATCAGCGCGGTGCCGACCCACAGGTTCACGGGCGACCCCGGCAGCGAACGCCATACGGTGCCCGCGGCGAGCGCGACGAGCGACCAGAGCACGGTCTGCGACAGTCCGAGTCGCGTGCTGAGGCCGTGCGCCAGCGGTGACACCGCGGCGAACGCGATCAGCGGAATCGATGCGAGCAGCCCGAGTGCCGCCTCCGTGGTGCCGAGGTCCTCCGCGATCTGCGCGAGCAGCGGCCCGACGCCCGCGATCGACGCACGCAGGTTCGCGGCGATGAGCAGCACCGCGACGGCAAGCAGAAGGCGCGGATGCCGCACCGCGGATGGTGGGGGCATCCGCGCCTCCTGGCGCTGGACTCGTTCGTTGATGTGCGGCCTCAGTGCGCCATCGCGGCGAGCGCCTCGGGGTCGATCGTCGCGATCGCGCGGGTGTCCTGGAACGCTCGGACGCCTTCGATGCCCTGTTCGCGTCCGAAGCCCGACTGCTTCATGCCGCCGAACGGGGCGCGCAGATCGAGTCGGGTGGCGCCGTGGTCGTTCACCCAGACGTAGCCGCACTCGAGCTGCGACCCGACCCGCTGCGCGGCCGCCGGGTCGGCCGTCCACACGGAGCCGCAGAGGCCGCTCCACGTGTCGTTCGCCGCGGCGATCGCCTCGTCTTCGGTGTCGAACGGGATGACCGGGATGACGGGGCCGAACTGCTCCTGAGTGACGACGCGCAGCTGGGGGTCGGGGTCGACGACGAGCGCCGGCCGCAGGAAGTTGCCGCCCTGCAGCTCGGGGTCGCTCGGCAGGTCGCCGTACTCGCGCACCTCGGCACCGGCATCCTTCGCCTCCTGCACGATCTCCTCGACGAACGCCTTCTGGGCCGGCTGGTGGAGCGGGCCCATGGTCGTGCCCTCGTCGAGTCCGTACCCGAGGACGACCTCGTTCAGCCGCGCCTCGAGACCGGCGACCAGTTCGTCCATGCGTGAACGATGCACGTAGACGCGCTTCGCGTTCATGCAGATCTGGCCGGTCGTGTCGTAGATCGCCGCGAACAGCCGGTCGAGGTGCGTGTCATCGAGGATCGCGTCCTCGAGGAACACGGCGGCGTCGTTCCCGCCGAGTTCGAGCGTCACCCGGGTGAGAGACTTCGACGCCATCTCCATCATCCGCTTTCCACCGTTCACGCTGCCGGTGAAGCACACCTTGGCGACGTCGGGGCTCGTGATCAGCGCCGACATGTCGGCGTCACGGCCCGTCACGACGTTCAACACGCCGGGCGGCAGCTTCTCGGCGACGCGCTGCACCACGCGCGTGATGGCGAGCGGCGTCGTGGGCGGCGGCTTCACGATCACGGGGTTGCCGGCCAGCAGCGCATGCGGCAACGACGCCCCCAGGATCGCGATCGGCCAGTTGTACGGCACGATGATCGTCACGGGGCCGAGCGGCTGGTAGGCGACCGAGGTCGTGACCGGGGTGCCGGGTGCCGGCTCGAGCACCTTCGTGGTGTCGACCTCATCGGCCAGTGCGACCGCGAGGTTCCAGCGGATCTCGAACACGAGCGCGTCGATCCACGCCTCCATGCGGATCTTGCCGTTCTCCTGCGAGAGGATGGCGGCGTCATCGTCGCGGAGGTCGGCGACCCCCTCGATCGCGCGTTGCATGTGCTCCGCGCGTTCCTTCGCGCTCATCGCCGACCAGGCGGGGAAGGCGGCCTTCGCGGCGGCGATCGCGTCGTCGACGTCGGCGGGGCGTGCTGCTGCGGCGTGTCCGACGATCACGCCGGGCTTGCCCGGGTCGGGCACTTCGAGGGTGTCGGCGGTCTGCCGCTCCTCACCCCCGATGTACAGGCCCGTGGCGACGGGGACCGCAGTCTTCATTGTGTCGGTCATCACTCCACACCTCTCTGTGCTTACTGCTGGGGGCGCCACTCGAGACGGGTTTCTCGAGGGACACTTTCATTCCATCATCTATTCATGTGCATTGACCCGGATCGAACGGATTGCCCTGTGCCGATCACTGATCGACGACTGGCGTGCCGTGCGTGTGGAACGTCTCGATCGTCTTCATGCCCCAGGCTTGGCCCTTCTTCCGCTCCTCCGCGGTCCACTCCACGACCGGCGAGTCGGGGTCGAGCAGCAGCCTCGCGCCGGCGTTGGCGAGCTCGATGCGGTTGCCGCCCGGCTCCCACACGTAGAGGAAGAAGGTCTGGTTGATGGCGTGCTTGTGCGGCCCCGACTCGATGTGGATACCGTTCTCGAGGAAGATGTCGGCCGCCTTGAGGATGTCCTCTCGCGTGTCGGGTGCGAATGCGATGTGGTGCAGGCGGTTGCCGTGCTTCAGCCAGTCGTCGGAGTAGACGATGTCGTACGACTTGTTGTTGAAGTGGAACCACCACGCGGCGTAGCCGCCCTCATCGAGCTTGATGCGCTCGCTCTCACGACCGCGCAGCGCCTTGGCGACGAACTCGCCGTTGGCCACGACGTCTTTCGCGAGGTAGTTGATGTGATCGAGCCGCCGCGCGTTCACTCCCCGGCCGGGGAACGCAGAGGCCTGGTTCTTCAGCGCCGGCTTATCGTCGGTCGCGACGTACCGCTCGGTCTCGTAGTAGATCCCCATCGTGTGGCCGTCGGGGTCTTCGAACATGTACGTGGGGCCGGTTCCCACCTCGCCGTCGACCCAACCCCGGCCGAGCCCGAGCTCCTCGATGGCGGCGACGCGCCGCTCGAGCGCATCCTGGCTCGACGCGCGGAAGGTGGTGCGCCCGACGCCGGCATCACCCGACGCCGTGAGCTTGATCGTGTAGCGCTGATACTCGTCCCACGTGCGCAGGTAGACGGAGTCGCCCTCTTCGGCCACCACCCGCATCGCGAGCAGGTCGCGGAAGAACCACAGGCTCTGGTCGAAGGTGGGCGTCAGCAACTCGACGTTGCCGAGGTGGGCGACGTCGAAGGCGGTGTACTCGGTCATTTGGTGCAGTTCCTCTCAGGGGGGTCAGAGCCGGGGTCGGGGAAAGACCAGGCCGTCGAAGATCTTGCGGGCGGTGCGGAGCGAGGTGGAGGTGCCCCGCCACACGCCGTCGTCGCCCCGCTCGACGCGAACGCGCGCGGGAAACGAGCCCGTCGGGTGCTCGATGTCGAGCGGACCGTCGTCGGGAACACGCGCGAACTCCGATCCGACGGCGCCGGGCATGCTCACGCCTGCGGCGACGGATGCCGCCATCAGCACCCCGATCGACGAGTGCACGCGTGCCGGGATGAAGCCGCGCGTGCCGACGACACCGCCGTGTCGCGGCGGGGAGAGCAGGAACATCTTCGGCACGGTCTGCCGGCTCACGTCGCCGAGGCCCATGATCCGGCCGGCCTCGAGCCGGATCTCCTCGACCGCACGGTGCAGGTCGGGCCGTGATTCGAGCTCCTCGGGGGGCTCGTCCCCGGTCACCCCGAACGCGTCGGCGCGCAGCAGCACCACCGGCATCCCGTTGTCGACCAGGGTCACGCGGTGCCCGCCGATCTCGTCGACGACGTTGCCCGTCGGCAGCAGCGGCTTGTCGCCCGCCGCCATCTCGAGGTCGATGGGGCAGGCGGTACCCGGCACGCCGTCGATCGCGCCGTCGCCATCGTAGTCGGGGCGACCGTCGGGCGTCGCGAAGACGGCGGTGGCGATATCCCCCGTGTTCACGAGTCGGATGCGCACCGTCGTCGTCGGGTCGCCGGCAGCCACGAGGCCGCGCTCGACGGCGAACGGCCCGACGCCGGCGAGGAGGTTGCCGCAGGTCTGGGTGGTGCTGACCGTCGGCTGGTCGACGCCGACCTGCAGGAACAGGTAGTCGACGTCGATGTCGGGATCCTCCGAACGGGAGACGATCGCGACCTTGCTGGTGAGGGGGTGCGCCCCGCCGAGCCCGTCGATCTGCCTCGGGTCGGGGCTTCCCATGATGCGCAGCAGCAGGTCCTCGCGCTCGAGCGGGTCGGCCGGGACATCCGCAACCAGGAAGTATGCGCCCTTCGAGGTGCCCCCGCGCATGAGCATGCATGGAATGCCGTCGTGCACCGGATCAGCGACGGCCATCGTCGTACTCCGCCTGCGTGAGATAGCGCACGCCCAGGTCGTCGAGCACCGGGCGCAGCCGGTTGAGGTCCATGGAGAGCTCGCCCGCCTCGTAGCGCTCGCGGTTCGCGGCCTCCTTCGCGGTGCGCGTGCGCGAGGCTTCCAAGGCTCCGGCGGCACGTTCACGCGGCACGATCGTCACGCCGTCGTCGTCGGCGACGACGACGTCACCCGGCTTCACGACCACGCCGTCGAGGATCACGGGCACGTTGACGGAGCCGGCCGTGTCCTTGACGGTGCCCTGCGCGCTGACGTGGGTGCTCCAGACCGGGAATCCCATCTCGCGCAGTTCGGCCGTGTCGCGCACGCCCCCGGACGTGACGTAGGCACGAACGCCGCGCACCTGCATCTGCGTCGCCATGAGCTCGCCGATGAATCCGAACGCAGAATCGGTCGTCGGCACCACGACGATGACATCGCCATCGCCGGCCTGCTCGATCGCCACGTGCACCATGAGGTTGTCGCCCGGAGCGGTCTGCACCGTCACGGCACTGCCGGCGATCGCCGCGCCCTGCTGGATCGGGCGGATTCGCGGCCCGGCGTAGCCGATGCGCCCGAGCGCCTCGTGCACCGTGGCCGAGCCGAACTCGGCGAGCGCGTCGACGACCTCGCGGTCGGCCCGCGCGATGTCGGTGACGACGATGCCGCTCATTCGAGCACGCTCGTCACCTGGGGGAAGTACCGCATGTAGGCCTCGCCCATGGTCTCGTGCGGCAGGCCGAGGTTGGGGCCGGCGTTGCGCTTGACCTGCACGCCGCGACGCACCGCGAGGTCGGTGTAGTACGACCACATGTGCTTCTGCGCAGGGAGGCATTCCATCGCGTTGCGCTTGAGAGGGAATGCGTCGGTGATGTCGAGCAGCACATCGGGCCGGAAGTCGCACTGCTCGGGCTGGTGCGGCTCGAAGAAGAAGACGGGCGGCGCGCCGATGATGTCGTCCTTGGAGGGAAACGAGCCGTCGGCGTTAGCCACCCCGATCGCCTGCGCCAGCACGCGCGCCTCGAGCGCCATGCGCGCTGCCGCAGGGTGGTCGCCGTTGTACGGGTCGACGAGGGTGTGCGTCAGCACGACCGTGGGCTGCACGCGTCGGTACACGTCGACCAGCTTCGCCACCGCCTCTGGGCTCTCACGCAGCGGGTAGTCGCCGAGGTCGAGGAACTCGATCTCGGCACCGAGGGCGGATGCCGCGGCCTCGGCCTCTTCGCGCCGGATCTGCTTGATCTCGTCGAGGCCCTTGCCCTGCAGCCACTGGCTCGCGGACTCGCCGCGCTCACCGTAGGAGAGGCACGCGACGACCGCCCGATCACCGCGCTGCGTCGCCGCGGCGATGGCGCCACCCGCGCGCCACACGAAGTCCCCGGCATGAGCGCTGATGACCAGAAGGGTGTTCGCTGCCATAGGGACTCCTCCCACTCGATACGCCACTCAGTGAAGCACAGCTCTGGCGGAATGGTCAACATTATGTCTACAATCTTGGCGACCGGATAACTCTGGACATAGGGAAACTCCCCCCGTACGATCACGACAGATGCAGGACAAGGAAGTCGAGGACCACGAAATGGCCGGCAATCTTCAGGAGCTGCTCGACGAGAGGGGCAACGTCGTCGAGATGCTGCGCAACTCGCAACTCGGCACGTACATCTACCCGATCGTGCCCTCGGAGTTCACCAACTGGCGCCGTGAGCAGCGCGCCTGGCGCGAGACCGCGGTGCTCTACGACCAGTCGCACCACATGGTGAACTTCTTCGTGAAGGGCCCCGACGCGTTGAAGCTGCTCGCAGAGACCGGCATCAACGGCTTCAAGAACTTCCCCGTGAACACGGCGAAGCAGTTCGTGCCCACGGCGTCGAACGGCGGCGTGATCGGCGACGGCATCCTGTTCCACGAGGCCGAGAGCGAGTACGTCTACGTCGGCCGCGCCCCCGGTGCGAACTGGCTGCAGTTCCATGCCGAGACCGGCGGCTACGACGTCGAGATCACCTACGACGACCGCTCGCCGTCGCGCCCGTACGGCGAGGCCGTCAGCCGCAAGTACTACCGGTTCCAGATCCAGGGACCGAACGCGTGGCAGATCATCGAGAAGCTCAACGGCGCCCCGCTCGAGCAGGTCAAGTTCTTCCACATGGGCTACCTCACCATCGCGGGCGAGCAGGTGCGCACCCTTCGCCACGGCATGGCCGGCGCCCCCGGCCTCGAGCTCTGGGGACCGTACGAGCAGCACGGCAAGATCCGCGATGCGGTGCTCGAGGCCGGCGCCGAGTTCGGCATCGAGCCCTGCGGCTCCCGCGCCTACTCGTCGAACACCCTCGAGTCGGGCTGGATCCCGTCGCCGCTGCCCGCCATCTATTCGAGCGAGGCCGAGCGCGCCTACCGCGAGTGGCTGCCCGCGAACAGCTACGAGGCGATCAACGCGCTCGCCGGGTCGTTCGTGTCGGAGAACATCGAGGACTACTACCTCAACCCGTGGGAGCTCGGCTACGGCTCGTTCGTGAAGTTCGACCACGACTTCATCGGCCGCGACGCCCTCGAGCAGGTCGACGCCTCGCAGCAGCGCAAGAAGGTCACGCTCGCCTGGAACGACGAGGACCTCGGCGCGATCTGGACCTCGTTCCTCGACCGCGACCGCCCGGGCGCGCAGTTCTTCGACCTGCCGAACGCGAACTACGGGTCGTCGAACTACGACGCGGTCGTCGACGCCGACGGCACCACGGTGGGTCTCTCGCTCTTCACGGGCGTCACGGCGAACGAGCGCCGCGGGCTGTCTCTGGCCACCGTCGACGCGAACATCGAGGTCGGCACCGAGCTGCGCGTCATCTGGGGCGAGCCTGACGGCGGCAGCGAGAAGACCACGGTGGAGCCGCACGAGCAGTTCAGCGTGCGTGCGGTCGTGAGCCCTGTGCCCTACGCGGTCACCGCACGCAACGAGTACCACGGCGGCTGGCGCACCGCCGGCATCGCCTGATCGCGAACGGCGCCTGATCGCGAAGCGTGCCACGCGAGCACGCGAGGCGGGTCAGGCGAGTTCGCGCAGCGCGTCGATGACACTGAGCATGTGCTCGCGCACCGCCCGCTCGGCACGTTCGGAATCGCGCGCAACGATCGCGTCGATGATCGCGGCGTGCTGGAGCACCGAGATCTTCGCACGTGCCGGACGCGACGACAGCTTGAACTGATGACGCACGCTCTGCGCGTGCAGCCGGGCGAGCACATCCGACGCGGTCGCGTGCCCACTGAGCTCGCGGATGCGTACGTCGAGGTACTGGTGCAGGCGCGAATACTCGACGAGGTCGCCGTCGGCGACGGCCACGGTCATCTCGTCTCGCAGCTGCACGAGCCCCGCGGCATCCGCATCGCTGATCTTCTCGGCCGCCTTCGCGGCGCACAGGCTCTCGACGCCCATGCGCACCTCGATGATCTCGATGGCCTCGTCGAGCGAGATCGCGCGCACGCGCGACCCGCGGTTCTGCAGTCGTTCGACGAGGCCCTCGCTTGCCAACTCGAGGAGTGCAGTGCGCACGGTCGCGCGGCTCGCCATGAACGTCGAGCTCAGGTCGGCCTCGATCAGGCGCTGGTTCGGCGAGTACTCGCCGCGCACGATCGCGTCGCGGATGAGATCGGTGACGCGTGCCTCGGCGGTGTCTGCGACATCCGTCTCCGATGGGCCAGCCGTGTCGGCCACCCGTGGTTCCCGAACCGCAATCGACATGCGCGCACTCTCCCGAATTCTCTGGACGGAGTTCGGGCCGGAGCGCGAACCACTATTGTCTACAATATTAGTGGCATTCGCCGTCAAGGGAGTGGTATCTGTGCGCGTCGCCGTGCTCGGTCTGGGAGAAGCGGGTCGCATCTATGCCGCCGACCTCGTCGACCGGGGCGCCGTGGTGACGGCGACGGATCCGATGCCGGGTGCCGCGCTGCCGCACGTGACGCTGGCCGCGGGAATTCCCGATGCGGTGCGCGACGCCGATGTCGTGCTCAGTCTCGTCGGCGGCGACGCGTCGAGCCGCGCGCTCGACGATGCGTTGGCCGCGATGGGGTCGTCGAGCATCTACGCCGACATGAACACGATCTCGCCCGCGAAGAAGCGGCGTCTCGCCGAGCGTGCCGCCGCTCGCGACGTGCCGTTCGTCGACGTGGCGATCCTCGCACCGGTTCCCCGCGCGCGAATCGCCACTCCCCTTGCGCTGAGCGGCACCGGAGCGGGCCGGTTGCAGCCGATCCTCGCCGAATTCGGGGTGCCGGCGGTCGACGCCGGCGAGCAGGCCGGCACCGCCGGCGGGCTGAAGTTGCTGCGCAGCGTCTTCATGAAGGGCCTCGCCGCGCTCGTCTTCGAGAGCACCACGGCGGCGCGGGCGATCGGCGCCGAGGACTGGTTGGTCGACCAGATCGCCTCGGAGCTCGGCCCCGAGGGCCACGAACTCGTCACCCGCCTGCGCGAGGGCACCCCCGTGCACGCCGTGCGCCGCGAAGCCGAGATGCGCGACGCGCTCGCGTTCCTCGACTCGCTCGGCGCGGACCATCCGATGACCGACGGCACGATCGCGTGGTTGCATGCGCTCGCTGAGCGGCCCGATGGCGCTCCCGACGCCGACCCCGAAGGGACCGCACCAGATCGTTGAACCGAGGTCTCGGCGATGCCGGCGGCTACGCATCGCCCAGAGGCACGCACCACCGCGGATTACGCGTCGTCCCAGATCTCGTCGGCGAGTGCCACGACGGCGTCGATCTTCGCCCACTGCTCGGCCTCGCTGAGGAGGTTGCCCTCTTCGGTCGACGCGAAGCCGCACTGCGGGCTGAGCGCGAGCTGCGCCAACGGCACGATGGCCGCAGCCTCGTCGATGCGGCGGCGGATCTCGTCGTGGCCTTCGAGCGTGCCGGTCTTGGTGGTGATGAGGCCGAGCTCGACCACCTTTTCGCCTGTGGGCAGGAACCGAAGGGGCTCGAAACCGCCGGCCCGCTCGCTGTCGTACTCGAGGAAGTAGCCGTCGAAGTGGGTCTCGCCGAGCAGCTGTTCGGCGACCGGCTCGTAGCCGCCCGACGAGATCCACGTGGAGCGGAAGTTGCCACGGCACACGTGCGTCGTGATGACGAGGTCATCGGGCTTGTCACGCAGCGATGCGTTGATGAGCGCCGCGTAACGCTCGGCGAGGTGGTCGGTGCGGATGCCGCGGTCGGCCGCTTTGGCGAGCTCTTCCTCCGAACAGAGGTAGGCCCACGCAGTGTCGTCGAACTGGAGATAGCGGCATCCGGCGTCATAGAACGCCTGCACCGCGTCGCGGTACGCCTGCGCCAGGTCGTCGAAGATGTCTTCGTGCCCTGCGTACTGCGAGCCCTCGAGGGCGTCGCGCTCGAGGCGGAAGTCGAGCACGGTGGGCGCGGGGATGCTGAACTTCGGCACGACCCCTGAGCGCTCGGCGACGGACTTCAGGAAGCGGAAGTGCTCGAGCATCGGATGGTCGGCGGGAAACCCGACCGGCCCGTCGATGTGCAGCCCGAGCGGGCGAGTCTGCACGCCCTGGAACTGGATGCCGTGGTCGAGTTCGACCACGCTCACGCCGTCGAGCATGCCGAAGTAGTCGAAGTGCCACCACGATCGCCGGTACTCGCCGTCGGTGGCGAGCCGAAGCCCTGCGGACGCCTCGCGCTCGACGAGCCGCTCGATGGCCGCGTCTTCGACGTTGCGCAGGCCCGCGTCGTCGAGCTCGCCGGCGGCATGGCGCGTTCGGGCGCCCTTGATGTCGTCTGGCCGGAGGAAACTGCCGACGATGTCGGCTCGGAACGGTGGGTTCACGGACATGGCCCCACTGTAAGCCCGGGCCCCGATGCGCGCCCAGGGGTTTCGCCGCGTTACGGCGACAACGACTCGAGGTACTCCAACGATCGGCGCGACCCGGTCACCAGTGAGCGGATCCCGTGCATGTGATCGCCGACATCGGGGCGGTACGCCGTCGCGAGATCGCGTGCAACGCCCGCGGCGGCCCGACGCAGCAGGTCGACATACGGCAGCGGCGAGGCACCGTCGTTCGGCACCACGACACCCATCGCGGCGTACACCGCGCCGCCCGGACCGATGACCGGCACGGCGATGCCGCGCGACTCCTCGTGGATGTACCCGTCGGCGGCCGCGTAGCCGTCGGTTCGCACTCGGCTCAACACCTCGCGCAGCTGCGCGCCCGTACGGATGGTGTGCTCGGTGTAGGCGCGCAGGTCGCCGCGCTCGACCTCGGCGATCAGCGCCGGATCTCCGTGCGCGAGCAGCACGAGGCCGCTCGAGGAGGCGTGCAGCGGAATGCGCCCGCCGATGAGGGTCGCGTTCACGACCGCGTCGGGGGTCGACATCCGCTCGATGAAGAGCACGTCGTGTCCGCTCAGCACCCCGAGCTGTGTGTGCTGCCGCACGCGCTCGTGCACGGCGCCGAGCCAGGGCCGCGCGATCTCGCGGAGTCCGACAGCTCCGGGCGTGCGGCTGGCGAACTCCCACAGTCGCACGCCGAGACGGTACGTGCGGTCGGGCAGCCGTTCGAGCAGGCCCTCCCGCTCGAGCTCGCCGATCAGTCGGTGCGTGCTCGAACGGGGCAGGCCTGCGGCATCCGCGATCTCACTGAGTGTCAGGAACGGATGCCACGCGTCGAACGCCTCGAGGATGCGCAGGTGCCTGTACAGCACCGATCGGCCTGCAGATCCTCGTGCCACGGCATCCTCCTCGACGATGCCGTCATGCTAGTCGATTCCGTTGAGCAGAATCTCCCGATCAGTCGTTGGCGCGATACACCGTTCGGGCGTAGTCGTGGTACGGCGCGGGAGCGACGGTCGCACGGATGTTCACCTGGCGGTGCGCCGCGTCGACCGAGTCCTTGCCCGAGATCGGGTTCTCGCCCCAGACGACCCCGACCACGTCGCCGTCGCGGATGTCGACGTCGAGCGTGGCCAGCGACATGTAGAGCTGGTCGAACGCGACGTAGCCCGCATCGGTGGAGATGCCGACGAGCTTGCCGTCCTTGCGCACCTCGTCCATCTGGTAGAGGCCGTAGCGCGCCTTCGGGAAGTCGAGGTACTTCGCCGGGGTGCCGGGCTCGACCTGCGACTTCACGACCGCCGCCACGTCGTCGGCGTTCCACAGGAGCGTCACCTTTCGTCGCCGCGGCGAGTCGGCGTGCTTCTGCAGTGCCTCGCTGCCGTGGAACTCGTGGTCGAACCGCACCGAGCGGCCGAGTCCGAGATCGAACGGGGTCATGTAGAAATCGTGGATGTCGTCGGAGTGCAGCGATCCGGCGACCGAGCCGGCGCGCGCGGCGGGGAGCCACTCGCGATACTCAGCGAAGTCCTCGTCGAAGATCGCGGGGAAGGGCGTGGGCACCCAGCCCGACTCGAGCGGCGACGACGAGTACGCCTTCGCGCCGACGCGACGCACGTCGAACTCCTCGCCCGCCGACACCAGCGCGTCCATGATGATCTCGTTGTCTTCCCATGGTCCGTAGAACTCGAACCCGGGCTGCCCGGCCATCCCGTGACGCAGGGCCTTGACCGGCCGGCCCGCGATCTCGAAGTCGCCGATGTGGAAGAACTTCAGTTCGGGAACCGGGCCGCTGAAGAGCTTCTCCATGACCTCGTCGGCCTTGGGGCCCTGCAACTCGTACCGGTAGAACGTGGGCGGCCCCTGGCGCATGTGCGAATTCGGCTCGAGCCGGTGGCGCACGTCCTTGCCCGCCGCCTGCGCCTTCTCGACGTTGAACCGCACCCAGTCGATGAGGATGTGGTGGCCGATCAGCACGAGCCCCTCTGGGCCATCCGCGTTGTAGAACAGGATGCCGTCGCCGATCAGGTACCCGTCCTTGTTGACCGAGATGAGCTGCTTGGCCACGCCGGGGCGGAAGGTGGCGAACGTGTTGGGCGAGATCGAGCCGAGCAGCGGAATGAGGTCGGTACCGTCGAGGAACAGCTGCGTCATGTGGTGCGACTGGTCCATGATCGCCACGGTGGTGTTCCACGCTCGCTGCTCATCGCGCCAGTTGGTGAACTCCGGCGCGACAGGGAACGTGAACGCCGGCCAGTTCTGGTTCCGGAGCAGTTCGACGGGGTTGCCGACGCGATCGATCGCCTGCTGGAGTGATTCGGTCATCTTCGACCCTCTCTTTCAGTCGCGCCCAGCGTAGGCCGCGCCACCGTGAGAATGACCGGAGCGATTCCGTTCATGTGAACTCCGCACCCGCCGCCCCGTCGGAGTGCGCCAGCATGAGCCGTACAGGGCCGCTTCCACCGGGCGATCGTCTCGATTCGATATACGGGACCGAAACTCGTTCCAAAATCGTTGACAATCTCGTCTTCGATCCGTACGGTCATTTCCGTGCGGTCGTATCGATCGCATCAGACCCGAGCAATGGTGCGAGAGGAGAGTGCAGATGGCCGCGCGCCTGAACCTCGCCGACGTCAGCCTGCACTTCGGCGGCGTCAAGGTGCTCCAAGAGGTCAGCTTCGACGTCGAACCAGGCGTCATCTTCGGTCTCGTCGGTCCGAACGGCGCCGGGAAGACGTCGCTGTTCAACTGCATCAGCGGTCACTACAAGCCGAGTTCCGGGTCGATCAAGATCGACGACACCGAGGTGCTCGCCCAACGGCCCTCGAGCCTTGCGCGGCTCGGGTTGGCCCGCACGTTCCAGCACCCAGCGCTGCAACTCGAGGCCACGGTGCTGCAGAACGTGCTGCTCGGCGGGCACACCCGCCTTCCCGGCGGCCCGGTCTCGTGGTCATTGGGCCTGCCGTTCACCCGTCGCGCCGAGCGCGCGATCCGCGATGAGGCACTCGAGCTGCTCGACCGGGCCGGCCTGGGCTGGGCGGCAGACCTGCCGGCCGACGAGTTGTCGCACGGCCTGCACAAGGGCGTCGAGCTGTGCCGCGCCCTGCTCTCGAAGCCACGGCTGCTCCTGCTCGACGAACCGGCGGCGGGACTCTCGCACGGCGAGGTCGAACAGCTCATCGAGACCGTCCGGCGTATCCGCACCGAACAGGACATCACGGTCGTGATCGTCGAACACCACATGGGGCTCATCGCCGCCCTCACCGATCGGGTCGTCGTGCTCGACCACGGCCGCAAGCTCATGGAGGGCACGGCTGCCGAGGCGCAGTCCGACCCTCGCGTCATCGAGGCGTACATCGGAAAGGATGCGGCGGATGACGCTGCTTGAGCTCATCGACGTGACGGCGTCGTACGGTCCGGTGCAGGTGCTGAGCGGCGTCACACTCAGCGTCCCAGAGGGCGGCGCCGTCGGCATCCTCGGTGCGAACGGCGCAGGCAAGACGACGACACTGCGCGCGATCAGCGGCACGGTGCGCACCGGCGGACGGATCACGTTCGGCGGCCGAGACATCCGGGGGCTTCGTGCCGATCGCGTCGCGGCACTGGGTATCGCCCACGTGCCGGAGGGGCGCGGCACCCTCGCTCAGCTCAATGTGCGGGAGAACCTGCGTGTCGGCGCCTACCTGCGCAAGGACCGCAAGGCGATCGCCACCGACATCGACTACTGCCTCGACCTCTTTCCGCAGCTGCAGGATCGCATCGGCTCGAGGGCCGCAGCACTCTCGGGTGGCGAACAGCAGATGCTCGCGGTCGCGCGGGCATTCATGGCCAAGCCCAAGCTGCTCCTGCTCGACGAGGCATCGCTCGGGCTCGCGCCGAGCACCGCGAAGTCCGTGTAC
>DASSBT010000101.1:0-21157 GCA_035698465.1 Agromyces sp.
GGGCGCCGGCTTCATCGCGCTGGCTGCGGTCATCTTCGGACAGTGGGATCCGATCAAGGCGACGCTTGCAGCGCTCCTCTTCGGATTCGCATCGAACCTGCAGAACACGCTCTCGGTGATCGGGTCGCCGGTGCCGAGCGAATTCATGCTGATGCTGCCATACATCGTGACCATTTTCGCCGTTGCCGGCTTCGTCGGCACGTCGCGGCCACCTGCCGCCGACGGCAAGCCGTATATCAAGTCCTGAGCGGATGCCTCGGCCGGGGCATCCCGAACCACCCATCCTGAACGGGGGAGCATCATGACCGCAACGGATGCGATCGACTGGGAGTCGCTGCGCGAGCGCGCGCGCGAGGCGATGGCGAAGGCGTACGTGCCGTATTCCGAGTTCCCGGTGGGCGCGGCCGCGATCGTCGACGACGGCCGAGTCATCAGCGGATGCAACGTCGAGAACGCCTCCTACGGCGTCACGCTGTGCGCGGAATGCTCGCTCGTCTCTGCGCTCATCATGTCGGGCGGCGGCAAGCTCGTGGCGTTCGCCTGCGTCGACGGTCATGGCAACACGCTGATGCCGTGCGGTCGATGCCGACAGCTGCTCTACGAGCACTCCGCAGAGGGGATGCTGCTCGAGACGGTCTCGGGCGTGAAGACCATCGACGAGGTGCTGCCCGATGCGTTCGGGCCGCGTCAGCTCGCCGAGTTCCACGGAGCGAACTCGTGACCGCGGTCGAGGCGTTCGACGCGGTCGACCTGATTCGTGCCAAGCGCGATGGCCACGAACTCGAGACGGCCGAGATCGACTGGCTCGTCGACGCGTACACCCGCGGCTACGTCGCCGACGAGCAGATGTCGGCCATGACCATGGCGATCTTCCTGAACGGCATGACGCGCCGCGAGATCCGCGATCTCACCATGGCGATGATCGCGTCGGGCGAGCGCATGGACTTCTCGGGCCTCGGCAAGCCCACGACCGACAAGCACTCCACCGGTGGAGTGGGCGACAAGATCACCCTGCCGCTCATGCCGCTCGTCGCCACGTTCGGGGTGGCGGTGCCGCAGCTCTCCGGCCGCGGACTCGGCCACACGGGCGGCACGCTCGACAAGCTGGAGTCCATCCCGGGCTGGCGGGCCGACCTCACGAACGACGAGATGTTCGCCCAGTTGCGCGACGTCGGCGGCGTCATCTGCGCCGCCGGTTCGGGGCTGGCGCCGGCCGACAAGAAGCTCTACGCGCTGCGCGACATCACCGGCACGGTCGAGGCGATCCCGCTGATCGCCTCGTCGATCATGTCGAAGAAGATCGCAGAGGGCACGGGAGCGCTCGTGCTCGACGTGAAGTTCGGGTCGGGCGCCTTCCTGCAGGACATCGAACGGTCACGCGAGCTCGCGCGCACGATGGTCGAGCTCGGTGAAGACGCCGGCGTTGCGACATCCGCGCTCCTGACGAACATGAACGTGCCGCTCGGTCGCACGATCGGCAACGCGAACGAGGTACGCGAGTCCGTCGAGGTGCTCGCCGGCGGCGGCCCTGCCGACGTGCGCGAGCTGACCGTGGCGCTCGCACGCGAGATGCTCGAGCTCGCGGGCGTGCACGTCGCCGATGTCGAGGCCGCGCTCGATGACGGCCGTGCGATGGACACCTGGCGGCGAGCGATCCGAGCGCAGGGCGGCGACCCCGACGCGGCACTGCCCGTGGCGAAGGAGCAGCACGTGATCACCGCCGACCGCGACGGTGTGCTCGTGAAGCAGGAGGCGCTGCCGTTCGGGATCGCCGCCTGGCGCCTCGGTGCGGGCCGGGCGCGCAAGCAGGATCCGGTGCAGCACGCCGCCGGCATCGACCTGCACGCGAAGCCGGGCGACACGGTGCGTGCGGGCGACCCCCTCTTCACCCTGCACGCCGACGAGCCCGCGCGATTCGGCCGGGCGCTCGAGGCGGTCGAGGGAGCATGGCGCATCGGCGACGCGGGTGAAGCCGTCGAAGACGGAGGCCCGCTGATCGCCGACCGCATCGGCCGCTGAACCTTCGCCGGTCGAGTAGCGAGCGCGCCCGGTGACCGGGTAGCGCGCGCCAGTGAGCGCCCTCCGGCGATCGGGTAGCGCGCGCCGGCGAGCGCCCTTCGGCGATCGAGTAGCGCGCGCCGGCGAGCGTATCGAGATCCCTGACACGGGTCTCGGTACGCTCGTACCTGGCTACTCGACGGGTGCTTCGAGAATGCCGAGACTTCCCGGCTCGCTCGCCGCTATCGTTGAGTCGTGAACACGATTCCGACGGAGTACCGCATCGAGGGCGACGGCACCAACATCCGAGAGCTCCCGAAGGTCTCGCTGCACGACCACCTGGACGGCGGACTGCGCCCCGCCACGCTCCTCGAACTCGCCGATGAACTCGGCCTCGAGGTTCCGGCCGCCGACGTCGATGCGCTCACGGCCTGGTTCTCCGAGCAGTCGAACTCGGGCTCGCTCGTCGAGTACTTGAAGACGTTCGACCTCACGACCTCGGTCATGCAGACGCGCTCCGGACTCTCCCGCATCGCACGTGAATTCGTGCAAGACCTCGCCGCCGACGGTGTGATCTACGGCGAGATCCGGTGGGCGCCCGAGCAGCACCTCGCCCGGGGGCTCAGCCTCGACGAGGTCGTCGAGGCGGTGCAGGCGGGCATCGAGCAGGGTATCGACGACGCGCGGCACCAGGGCAGCGGCATCCGTGCGGGTCAGCTCGTCACCGCGATGCGCCACAACGATCGCGGGCTCGAGATCGCCGAGCTCGCAGTGCGCCACCGCGATCGCGGCGTCGTCGGGTTCGACATCGCCGGCCCCGAGGCGGGCTTCCCGCCGAGCCGGCATCGCACCGCATTCGACTACCTCGCCACGAGCTACCTGCCGGTCACGGTGCACGCAGGCGAGGCCGATGGGCTCGACTCCATTCGCAGCGCCCTCTTCGACGGGCGCGCACTGCGGCTCGGCCACGGCGTGCGCATCGCCGAAGACCTCATGATCGAGCGTCAAGACGACGAGAACACGTACGTCTCGCTCGGGCCGATCGCCCAGTGGGTTCGCGACCGCGAGATCGCCCTCGAGACCAGCCCCTCCTCGAACCTGCAGACCGGCGCGATCGCCGCGTGGGGCGACGAGCTCGTCGACCACCCGTTCGACCTGCTGTACCAGCTCGGCTTCCGCGTGACGGTGAACACCGACAACCGGCTGCAGAGCGGCACGAGCCTCACGCGTGAGCTCGCGCTGCTCGGCGACGCGTTCGGCTACGACCTCGACGACTTCGAGACGTTCCAGCTCAATGCCGCGGCATCCGCATTCCTGCCCCTCGACGATCGCGAAGAGCTCGCCGAGCTCATCCAGGACGGCTTCGACCGAGCCTGAACGGATGCCGCGGTGCACGCCGCGCGCACGCCGACCGCCCTGTCGCCGCACCTCGAACGGAACCCATGACCCCGATACCGCCGCTTCCCGACACGGCCGTCGTGCTGGGCGCACGCGTCGACGACTGGCGCGCCGCCGTGCGTGAGGCCGGTCGCGCGCTCACGCGCTCGGGTTCGACCCGCTCGGAGTACGCCGACCGCATGATCGCCGTCATCGAGGAGTTCGGCGCCTACGTCGTGATCGCGCCGGGGCTCGCACTCGCGCACGCGCGCCCAGGCGCCGACGTGAAGAGCGAGGGACTCGCCATCGTGACCCTCGCCGAGCCGGTGGCGTTCGGTCACCCGCACAACGACCCAGTGCGGGTGGTCGTCGGGCTCGCCGTCTCGAACGCCGAAGACCACGTCGCGTTCGTCGCGCGACTCGCCAACGCGTTCAATGACCACCGCGTGGTCGGCCGGGTGTCACGGTCGACGTCGGCCGCCGAGGTGCGCGAACTTCTCGGGCTGGCGTCGTCGGCCGACGGCGGAGCGGATGGCGCGGACCGCAGAGCCGGCGCGGCCGGAGAGGGCGGCGTGGCGGGAAGCGCGGCCGGCGCATGAGGATCGTCGCGGTCTGCGGTGTGGGCGTCGGCACGTCCGCCATCCTCAAGATGAACGCCGAGCGCGCGCTCGATCGCCTGGGCCTCGCCGCCGAGGTGAGCGCGAGCGACCTGGGGAACGTTGCCGGAGCCGCGGCCGACGCGCAGGTGATCCTCACGTCGAGTGAACTCGCCGGGGCGGTGCGCGCGGCGGTCGGCCGCAGCTTCGCCGAGATCATCGAGGTCGGCAACTACTTCGACGTCGAGGAGATCAGCGCGAAGCTCGAGGCATCGCTCGGCTGAGCCGCCGCTGCGCTGCTCCCTGAGGGCCCAGCGAACGCACGACCAGCTACGCGATGAGCTCGCGCATTCCCGCGTCGAGTGCGGTCACGACACCGGATGCCGCGGCGCGCCGCTCGGCGACTGTGCCCTGTTCGCCCACCGCATCGATGTAGACCTTGAGCTTGGGCTCGGTGCCGCTCGGGCGCACCATGACACGGCCGCCACCCTCGAGCACGATGCGCAGCACATCGGACGGCGGAAGCGCGCCGAATCCGCCCGACAGGTCTTCGATCCGCTCGACGCGGACGCCGCCCACCGCGGCGGGCGGCTCGTCGCGCAGTCGCGTCATGATCTCGCCGATGCGAGAGACGTCGTCGACGCGGAGCGAGATCTGCGTCGATGCGAAGGCACCGAAGCGCTCGACGAATTCATCGAGGTGGTCGGCGACCGTCTTGCCCGCCGCCTTCAGTTCGGCGGCGAGCGAGAGGAATGCGACCGCGGCCGAGATGCCGTCTTTGTCGCGCACGGTCGTCGGATTCACCAGGTACCCGAGCGCCTCCTCGAAGCCGAACACGAGGCCCGGGGCGCGCGAGATCCACTTGAAGCCGGTGAGCGTCCCGACGAACTCGAGGCCGTAGGCCTCGGCGACGGCTTCGAGCCCCGGCGACGACACGATCGAGCAGGCCAGCGTGCCTTCGGCGCCACCCTCACCTCTCCGTTCGGATTGGGCGCGTCGCGCGGCCTGCCATCCGAGGAGGAGGCCGACCTCGTTGCCGGTGAGGCGCCGGTATCCGCCGTCGGCTGCGGCATCGGGAATCGCGATGGCAAGACGGTCGGCGTCGGGATCGTTCGCGACGACGAGCTCGGCGTCGGTCTCGCGGGCGCGGGCGAGGCTCAGGTCCATCGCGCCGGGCTCCTCGGGATTCGGGAACGCCACGGTCGGGAACGCCGGATCGGGCGCGATCTGCTCCTCGACGATGGCCGGCGCGTCGAATCCGGCTTCGGCGAGCACGCGCGCGGCGGTCTCCCATCCGACGCCGTGCATCGCGGTGTACACGACCCGCGGTTGGGCGGCGGGGGCATCGGCGACGAGCGCCGTCTGCCGCACGTACTCGTCGACGATCGACTCGGTCGCCGTCTCGAAGTCGCCGCGGGGAAGTTCGGGCACCGTGGTCGACGCGGCGACCTTCAGGATGTGCGCGGCGATCTCGGCGTCGGCGGGAGCGACGATCTGCGAGCCGTGGTCGTCGTCGCCGAGGTACACCTTGTACCCGTTGTCATTCGGCGGGTTGTGCGATGCGGTCACCATGACGCCGGCGGACGTGTCGAGGTGGCGAACGGCGAATGCGAGCACGGGCGTCGGCAGCAGCCGGGGGAGGAGCACGACGCGCACGCCGGCGCCGGCCATGACCTCGGCCGTGTCGCGCGCGAACACGGCCGAGTTCCTTCTCCCGTCGTACCCGATCACGACCGAGGGCGACGAGCCGGGCGCGGCGCGCTCGAGCAGATAGGCGGCGAGGCCGGCGGCGGCTTGCGCCACGAGCACACGGTTCATGCGGTTGGGTCCCGCCGCGATCTCGCCGCGTAGGCCGGCGGTGCCGAAGGCGAGGCGGGTGTCGAAGCGATCGGCGAGTTCGGCGGATGCCGCAGCGTCACCGGCCTTGGCCCCCTCGACGATCGCGGCGAGTTCCTCGCGGGTCTCGGGGTCGGGGTCCTGCGCGATCCAGGCCTCGGCGAGGGCGAGGCGTTCGGCGTCGGTATGAGACATCCGATGCTCCTTTTCCAAGGTTGCTCGCTGAGCTTGTCGAAGCGAGATCCTGCGTTGGTGTTCCCTTCGACGAGCTCAGGGAACGGTGGTCGCTCCTGGAAAAGTGGTCGCCGCTCCAGGGAACGGTGGACGCCCCAGGGAGCGGGCGAACAGTGGACTAGAGTTCTGCGACGATCTTCGCGAGGAGCCCCGAGATCACCGGTTCGGCGGCGCGGCCCGCCTCGATGACCTCGTCGTGGCTGAGCGGAGTCGCCTGGATTCCCGCCGCGAGGTTCGTGATGAGCGACATCCCGAGGATCTCCATGCCCGCCTGACGCGCCGCGATCGCTTCCAGCGCCGTGGACATGCCGACGATGTCGCCGCCGATCGTCTTGGCCATCTGCACCTCGGCTGGCGTCTCGTAGTGCGGCCCGCGGAACTGCACGTACACACCCTCGTCGAGACCCGGGTCGATGGAGTGGGCGAGGTCGCGAAGACGCTGTGAGTAGAGGTCGGTGAGGTCGATGAAGGTCGCCCCCTCGAGCGGCGAGGCCGCGGTGAGGTTGATGTGGTCGCGGATCAGCACCGGCGTGCCAGGCGTCCGGTGCGGGTTGATGCTGCCCGCACCGTTCGTGAGGATCATCGTCGTGGCGCCGGCGGCAGCCGCCGTGCGCACCGAATGCACCACCCGGCGCACACCGTGGCCCTCGTAGTAGTGGGTGCGCGCGCCGATCACGAGGGCGTGCTTGCCACTTGGCAGCAGCACCGAACGCAGCGTGCCGACGTGCCCCTCGAGCGCCGGCTTCGAGAACCCGGGCACCTCGGTGGCCGCGATCGTGTGCGTGGTCTCGCCGATCAGGTCGGCCGCGGCGCCCCAGCCGCTGCCGAGCGTGAGGGCGACGTCGTGACGCTCGACCCCGGTGAGTTCGGAGATTCGCGCCGCTGCGTCGGCGGCGATGGCGAAGGGGTCGGAGTCGGGGGCATCGAGCGGGTTGGCGGCGTGCATCCCACCACTCTAATGAGGGGCGGATGCCGCTGCGCGGCCGTGCTCGTTTGTCGGCGTGCGGCCGCCACCTGACAGAATGTGAGCATGGCCTACGAATTCGAGCGCACGCAGCGGATCGCCATCCTCGGCGGAGGGCCTGGCGGCTATGAGGCTGCCCTCGCAGGAGCCCAGCTCGGGGCGGAGGTCACGCTCGTCGAGCGGTCGGGTGTCGGCGGTTCGGCTGTGCTCACCGATGTGGTGCCGTCGAAGTCGCTGATCGCGACCGCCGAGGCGTCGAACGCGGTCAAGGAGGCCGCCGACCTCGGAGTGCAGTTCTACGCGAAGGGCCAGGCCGACAAGGCCGTGAAGCCGAACGTCGCGATCAACCTGGCCGCGGTGAACAAGCGCCTCCTCGGGCTCGCCGCCCAGCAGTCAGAAGACATGCGCTCGAACCTCATCGACGCCGGCGTGCACCTCGTGCAGGGCGAGGGCCGGCTCGACGGCACCAACGCCATCATCGTGTCGACGGCCAAGGGCGGCACTGACTTCGACCGCATCGAGGCCGATACCCTCGTCATCTCGGTCGGGGCGACGCCGCGCGTGCTGCCGACCGCGGTGCCCGACGGCGAGCGCATCCTCACGTGGAAGCAGGTGTACGACCTCCCCGAGATCCCCGAGCACCTCATCGTGGTGGGCTCCGGGGTGACCGGTGCCGAGTTCGCGTCGGCGTATCGGGCGCTCGGTGCGAAGGTCACGCTCATCTCGAGCCGTGACCAGGTGCTGCCAGGTGAAGATGCCGATGCGGCATCCGTCATCGAGAAGGTCTTCAAGCGCAACGGCATGAAGGTCATGAACAAGTCGCGGGCCGAGTCCGTGGTGCGCGACGGCGACTCGGTCGTCGCGACCCTGACCGACGGACGCGAGGTGCGTGGAAGCCACTGCCTGATGGCGGTCGGCTCGGTGCCCAACACCGCCGACATCGGCCTCGATGGCGCCGGCGTGCAACTCGCCGACAGCGGGCACATCAGGGTGAATCGCGTGGCGCGCACCTCGATCCCGAACATCTACGCGGCGGGCGACTGCACGACGTTCCTGCCGCTCGCCTCGGTCGCGTCGATGCAGGGCCGCACCGCGGTCTTCCACGCGATGGGCGACATCGTCGACCCGCCAGAGGAACGCAACATCACCTCGAACATCTTCACCCAGCCCGAGATCGCGACCGTCGGGTGGACGCAGAAGAGCATCGAGGAGGGGCTCGTGCCGGGCGTGGTCTACAAGCTGCCGCTCGCGTCGAACCCCCGCGCGAAGATGATGGGCATCCGCGAGGGCTTCGTGAAGCTCTTCGCATCGAACGGCTCGGGGGCGATCATCGGCGGCGTCATCGTCGCGCCCAAGGCGTCTGAACTCATCTTCCCGCTCGCGCTCGCGGTCGAGCACCGACTCACCGTCGACCAGTTCGCCGAGGCGTTCCCGGTCTACCCATCGCTGACCGGTTCGCTGACGGATGCCGCGAGGGCGATGCACATCGTGCGCTGACGGGCCCTGCGGTTCAGATCTCGTAGGTGCCGCCGAGGTCGTGCCAGGCCCGGTCGTGATAGACGAGCGGATGCCGGTCTGCTGCGGGCGCCGAGTGCACGTCGAGTGCCTCGGCGATCAGCAGGGTCGCTCCTCCCGCCCGGATCCGGTCGACGGTGCGAACGCGCACCTTCCGTGCGACGCCATCGTAGATCGGCTCGCCGCTCGGCAGCCTCGACCAGCGCAGGCGGTCGGTGAAGCGCTCTGCGCCGCTCGTCGCCGCGAGTTTCGCGATCTCGAGGTCGCCGACATCGAGGAAGTGCACGACGAGCGTCTCGGCCGCGACGATCGTCGGCGCGGCCGACGAGCGGTCGGACGCCGACAGCACGAGCAGCGGTGGCGCGACGCACACCGACGACACGCTCGTCGCGGTGAGCGCCACGGGGCCGCTCCCGTCGTCGGCGGTGATCACCGCGACCCCTCCCGGCTGTGCGCGGAACAGGGACGCGAAGTTCTCCGGGTCGGCCGCCTCCCAGGGGTCGACCGCCGCGACCGCCGTCATCGCTCTCGCACGCCGGCGAAGCGATACCGGGCGCCGCGATGCTCCTCGGGCAGGCGGTCGCCGCGGCCGTGGAGCTTGTGCCGCAACGTGCCCTCGGTGTACTCGGTCGGGTAGGCACCGCGTCGGCGCAACTCGGGGATGACGAACTCGACGATGTCCTCGAAGGTTCCGGGCGTGATCGCGTACGCGAGATTGAATCCGTCGACGTCGGTGTACCGGGCCCACTCCTGCAATTGATCGGCCACCTCCACGGCCGAGCCGACGAGGGTCGGGCCGAGACCGCCGATCGCACCGCCGCGGGCGATGTCGCGAACGGTGAACGTCTCGCCGTTGCGAGCGGATTCCTCGTAGTTCGCGATCACCGAGCGGATCGCGTTCGACTCGACATTTCCGACCGGCTCGTCGAGGTCGTACTTCGACAGGTCGATCCCCATCCAGCCGCTCATGAAGACGAGCGCGCCCTCCTCGCTGGCATATGACAGGTAGTCGGCGTGCTTGGCACGGGCCTTCTCGGGCGTCTCGTCGGTGATGATCGTCACGAGGGTGTAGATGCGGGCGGAGTATCGGTCGCGCCCGGCCGCCTCGAGCGCATCCCGGATCCGCGACACGGTCGACCGCAGCACCTCCTTGGTGGGTGCGGCGACGAAGATCGCCTCGGCGTTCTCCGCGGCGAAGCCGATGCCACGGGGCGACGCACCCGCCTGGTAGATGACGGGCGACCGCTGCGGCGACGGTTCCGAGATGTGGATGCCGGGCACGGTGAAGTGCGTGCCGTGGTGGCCGATCTCATGCACCTTCGACGGGTCGGCGAACACTCCCGTCTCGCGGTCGCGGAGCACCGCGTCGTCTTCCCACGAGCCCTCCCACAGCTTGTACAGCACCTCCAGGTACTCGTCGGCGTGGTCGTAGCGTTCGTCGTGCTCGAGCTGGTCCTCGTGACCCATGTTGCGGGCCGCGCTGGGCAGGTAGCCGGTCACGACGTTCCAGCCCACGCGGCCCTTCGTGAGGTGGTCGAGGGTCGAGATCCGCCGCGCGAACGGGTAGGGGTGCTCGTAGGCGGTGCCGGCCGTGATGCCGAAGCCGAGATGCTCGGTGACGAGCGCCATGGCGGACACGAGCAGCAGCGGGTCCGACACCGGCACCTGTGCGCCGTTGCGGATCGCCGCCTCGTTGCTGCCGGCGTACACGTCGTAGGTGCCGAGCACGTCGGCGATGAAGATGCCGTCGAAGGTGCCGCGCTCGAGGAGCTTGGCCAGCTCGGTCCAGTACGAAAGGTCGGTGTACCGGTGCGACTGGTCGAGCGGATGGCGCCACAGGCCCGACGACTGGTGCGCGACGCAGTTCATGTCGAACGCGTTGAACCGGATATGGCGAACGGGGTGCTCATGGGTCATGCCGACATGCTGCACGGATGCCGGCGGTTCCGCGAGTGAACGCGAAACATCACGTCAGACTCCGTCATGGTCGGTCATCTCCGAAGCGCGTACGCTGGGACGGCGCGGCGCTGCGGGGGTCAGCGCGGGCGCGTTGGGGGAACCATGAACCTACGAGTCAAGTCCGTCGAGGCCACCATCGCGGATTCGACCGACGTGGAGCGCAGCCTCAAGCGCTCCCTCGGCACCTGGGACCTCGCCCTGATGGGCATCGCGGTCGCCGTCGGTGCGGGCATCTTCTCCGTCGGCGCGCAGGCGGCGGCGAACTTCGCCGGACCGAGTGTGACCGTCTCGTTCATCCTGGCCGCAGTCACCTGCGGGCTCGCGATCATGTGCTACGCCGAATTCGCGTCGACGGTGCCGGTGGCGGGCAGTGCCTACACCTTCACCTACGCGACCATGGGGGAGTTGCTCGCGTGGATCATCGGGTGGGACCTCATCCTCGAGATGTTCACCGGCGCCGCCGTCATCGCGAAGTACTGGGGTGTCTACCTCAGTGAGGCGCTGCTCGCGTTCGGCCTGCCGTTCCCATCGACCTTCGAGGTCGCGGGCCTCGAGGTGAGCTGGCCCGCATTCCTCATCGTCGCCCTGTTCACCGCGCTGCTCGTCGCCGGCACGAAGCTGACGGCGCGAGTCGGAGCGGTCTTCACGATCATCAAGGTCGCGATCGTGGTGTTCGTGATCGTGGTGGGCTTCTTCTTCATCAACGCGGCGAACTACGTGCCGTTCATCCCCGAGGCCGTGCCGACCGAGGGCGGAGCCGACGACGTGTGGACCCAATCGCTCTTCTCGTGGGCGACGGGAGCCGCTCCCGCCCAGTACGGCATCTTCGGCATGCTCGCCGCGGCATCGTTGGTGTTCTTCGCGTTCATCGGGTTCGACGTCGTCGCAACCAGCGCGGAGGAGGTGCGCGAGCCGCAGAAGCGCCTACCGCGCGGCATCTTCCTCGGTCTCGCCATCGTCTCGGCGCTCTATGTGCTCGTGTCGATCGTGATGACCGGCATGGTCTCGTACCGCGACCTCGCCGCAGAGGAGACGCCGTCGCTCGCGACCGCCTTCCGCCTCGTGGGTCAGGACTGGGCCTCGGCTGTGATCTCCCTCGGCGCGCTTGCGGGGCTCACCACGGTGATCATGGTGCTGCTCCTCGGCCTGTCGCGCATCATCTTCGCGCTCAGCCGCGACGGACTGTTGCCCCGATGGCTGTCGAAGACCACCGAGCACACCAAGACGCCGGCGCGCATCCAGATCATCAGTGGGCTCGTCGTCGCACTCGTGGCGGCCTTCACCGACGTCGGCCTGCTCGAAGAGATGATCAACATCGGCACGCTCTCGGCGTTCGTGCTCGTGAGCCTCGGCATCGTCGTGCTGCGGCGCACCCGGCCCGACCTGCCTCGCGGATTCCGCGTGCCCTGGTCACCCGTGCTGCCGTTCCTCTCCGCGGCGCTGTGCCTCTGGCTCATGCTGAACCTGACGACGCTCACATGGGTGCGCTTCCTCGTCTGGCTCGTGATCGGCATGGCCATCTACCTGGTCTACGGCCGTCGTCGGTCGCGGGTCGGGATCGAGGGCGTGAGCGAGGTGGAGTTGCCGACGGCGCAGGGTGCGCCATAGTCCCGTGTCTCACGGCGGCACGCGACGCCGCGTCAGGCGTCGTTGATGGCGAGCAGCAGGTGGCCGCTCGAGACCGTCGATCCGGTCTCGGCGTTCACGAGGCCGACCACGCCGTCTTTGTGGGCGAGGATCGGCTGCTCCATCTTCATGGCCTCGAGCACCAGCACGAGGTCGCCCTTGACGACCTTGTCGCCCTGGGCGACGGCGACCTTGACGATGGTGGCCTGCATGGGCGCCTTCACGGCGTCGCCGGTGGCGGTGTCGACCGAGTGGAGTGCGGTACGGCGGCGCGGCGCGGGTCCGGCCGTGGCGACGCCGGCGCCGCCGGATGCGCCGCCCGCGAGTCGCTTCGGCAGGCTCACCTGGATGCGCCGGCCCGCGACCTCGACGACGACGTCGGTGCGCGCCGCGGGCCCTGCGGTCTCGGCGAGCTCGCCTGACCACGGCTCGAGCTGATTGTCGTACTCGGTCTCGATCCAGCGGGTGTAGATCGAGAACGGCTCGTCGCCATCCGGGGCGAACGCCGGGTCGCGCACGATGTCGCGATGGAAGGGAAGCACGGTCGGGAGTCCTGAGATCTCGAACTCGTCGAGCGCCCGGCGGGCGCGCTCGAGGGCGTCGCGTCGCGTCGAGCCGGTGACGATGAGCTTGGCGAGCAGCGAATCGAACGCGCCCGAGATCTCGTCGCCGCTGGTGACGCCCGAGTCGATGCGGATGCCCGGGCCTCCTGGGAAGCGCAGCTGGTGCACCGGCCCGGGGGCGGGCAGGAACCCGCGACCCGGGTCCTCGCCGTTGATGCGGAACTCGAACGAGTGCCCGGTCGATACAGGGTCGGGGTAGTCGAGCACGCCGCCCTCGGCGAGACGGAACTGCTCGCGCACCAGGTCGATGCCGGTGACCTCTTCCGAGACGGGGTGCTCCACCTGGAGCCTGGTGTTCACCTCGAGGAACGAGACGGTGCCGTCTTGCCCGATCAGGAACTCGCAGGTGCCCGCGCCGACGTAGCCGACTTCGCGCAGGATCGCCTTCGACGAGGTGTACAGCGCCTCGACCTGCGCCTCGGTGAGGAACGGTGCCGGTGCTTCCTCGACGAGCTTCTGATGGCGACGTTGCAGCGAGCAGTCGCGCGTCGACACCACGACCACGTTGCCGTGCGCGTCGGCGAGGCACTGCGTCTCGACGTGACGCGGCTTGTCGAGGTACTTCTCGACGAAGCACTCGCCGCGACCGAATGCCGCGACGGCCTCGCGGGTGGCGGAGTCGAAGAGCTCGGGCACCTCCTCGCGGGTGCGGGCGACCTTGAGGCCGCGGCCGCCGCCGCCGAACGCGGCCTTGATGGCCACGGGGAGGCCGTGCAGGTCGACGAAATCGAGCACCTCAGCGGCATCCGCCACCGGGTTGAGAGTGCCCGGCGCGAGCGGGGCGCCCACCTTCTCGGCCACGTGCCGGGCCGAGACCTTGTCGCCGAGGCGTTCGATGGCCTCGGGCGAGGGGCCGATCCAAGTGAGGCCGGCGCCGATGACGGCGCGGGCGAAGTCGGAGTTCTCGGCGAGGAAGCCATAGCCGGGGTGCACCGCATCTGCGCCCGAGCGGCGGGCGACCGAGAGCAGCTTGTCGATCACCAGGTAGGTCTCGGCGCTCGTGGAGCCGTCGAGCGAATACGCCTCGTCGGCGAGCTTCGTGTGCCGGGCGTCGCGGTCTTGGTCGGCGTAGACGGCGACCGAGCCGATGCCTGCGTCACGGGCGGCGCGGATGACGCGCACGGCGATCTCTCCACGATTGGCGATGAGGACCTTGGTGATGCGCGGCATAGTTCTCAAGCCTATTGGCGCGGCCCGTGTCACCTTTGGATCTCATCCACAAAATGAGTGGATGTCTCTTGCGGGTGACGACAATCGACCCGTGGGTTGAGGAGGCCCGCCAGGGCCGTCTCGAAACCGCTGGTGGGGGCAGCCTGGTTTCGAGACGCTCCTTCGTCGCTCCTCAACCAGCGGTCGCTCGCTACTCGACCGACGGTCAGCTCGATGAGCGCGCGCTTCGGTTCCAGAGCGACGGCCACGACACCCCGAGCTCCCGCACGAGGTCGCGCAGTGTCGAGAGCGAAAGGCCGACGACGGTCGACGGATCACCCTCCACCCGGCGGATGAACGGACCGCCGAGGCTGTCGATCGTGAACGCACCGGCGACGAGCAGGGGTTCGCCGGTGGCGATGTACGCGTCGATCTCGGGCTCGTCGAGCGCCGCGAATCGCACGGTCGCGACATCCGCGCGCCCGACCGCGCCGCGCACCGAGCCGCCGCGGTGGTCGATGACCCAGTGACCCGACCAGAGTTCGCCGTGACCGCCGTTCTGCGCGAGCCAGCGCAGCCTCGCCACCTCGGGCCGATGCGGCTTGCCGTGGACCTCGCCGCCCGTGAGGAACGCCGAGTCGCCTCCGAGGATGAGTCCGTCGATGGGCGCGCCGTCGGGCTCGAGGCCGACGATCGCCTCGGCCTTCGCCTGTGCGAGCAGTTGCACCATGCGTGGTGCGTCGAGCGGACCGGATGTCGCCTCCGTCGCCGTGACGAGCGCCTCCTCGTCGACCCCCGGCGCGATCGCGACCGGCTCGATTCCCGCATTCCGAAGCGTTTGCAGACGCGCGGGCGAGGTCGAGGCGAGGTAGAGGCGCATGCTCCCATCCTGCCCCGCCTCCAGTCCCTGAGCCCGTTTCCGGTCCTTGAGCCCGTCGAAGGGCGCGCTGTGGAATGCTCGAAGCATGGCTGAGCCTCGTCGACCCCGCCGCCCCGCAGACCGCAGGCGCTCCGCACGGGCGGCGCCGCGCGGTCCGCGGCATCCGGCCCCGACTCCGCCGTCGGTCGACGGACCGGTGATCGAACTCGAGATCGAACGCGTCGCCCACGGCGGCGTGTTCGTCGCCCACCACGAGGGCCGCGTCGTCTTCGTCGCCGACGCGATTCCGGGCGAGCGTGTCGCCGCGCGCATCACCGACCAGACCCGCGACCGTTTCTGGCGCGCCGAGACGGTCGAGGTGCTCGACGCCTCGCCCGACCGCCGCGAGCACGTGTGGGCCGAGGCATCCGTCGACCGGGCGCCCGAACGCCGCGCGGGCGGCGCCGAGTTCGGGCACATCCGCGTCGAGCGTCAGCGCGAGCTCAAGGCAGAGGTGTTGCACGACGCGCTGGCGCGCATGGGCGGCGTGGAGCGCGACATCACGGTGCGTGCCGTCGACGCCGACCTCGCGCCGGGCGCCTCCCTCGAGGACGGCACCGGGTGGCGCACGCGCATCCGGCTGCAGGTCGCCGCCGACGGCACGGTCGGGCCGTATGCGGCACGGAGCCACACGGTCGTGCCCGTGGCATCCGTGCCGCTCGCCGTACCCGAACTCGCGCAACTCGCACCGCTCGCCCAGCGGTTCCCGGGAGCTCGCGCGATCGACCTCGTCGCACCGAGCGGTGACGGATACCACTCGGCGCTCGTGGTCGTCGAGGGCGAGCGGATGCCGCGTGGCGCCCGCCCCACGATCGAAGAGCGGGTCGGCGACCGTCGGTTCCGGCTCGATCGCGACGGCTTCTGGCAGGTGCATCGCGGCGCGGCGGCCACCCTGACGCGAGCGGTGCAGGAGTTCATCGACCCCGAGCTCTTCGACCCCCGCGCGGCGAACCTCGACCTCTACGGCGGGGTGGGACTGCTCGCCGCCGCCGTCGGCGATCGGTTCGGTGACGCGGTGCGCATCACGACCGTCGAGTCGGATGCGCGGGCGACCGAGCACGCGGGAGCGAACCTCGCCGACTGGGTGGGCGCCCGGGCGGTCACGGGGCGGGTCGACCGCTTCCTCGACGAACTCGTCGCGAGCACCGGCGCGACGGCGAGCACGAGTGCAGGCGCGGGTGCGAGCGCGAACTCGCGCGCCGGCTCGGCCGAGCGCGCGCGGCTGCGCGACGCGACGGTCGTGCTCGACCCGCCGCGCTCGGGCGCGGGCCGGGCGGTCGTCGATCGCCTCGTCGAACTGCGACCCCGGCAGCTCGTCTACGTGGCGTGCGATCCGGTGGCACTCGCCCGCGACGTCGGCCTGCTGCGCGAGCGCGGCTACGAACTGGCCGACATCGCGGCGTACGACCTCTTCCCGAACACGCACCACGTCGAAGCGGTCGCGAGACTGACCGCTATCGTGTGACTGTCGGGAGAAGGGGGACACGTGACGCGGACGAATCGGGCGGGTGCCTCGGCGAGGGTGGCGATCGTCGACGATCACGAGGCCGTACGCGTTGGGCTGCGAGCAGCGTGCCGTGACGCGGGATACGACGTCGTCGCCGAGACGGCGAACGTACCAGACCTGCTCGCCGCGCTCGGCGACTCGTCGTGCGACGTCGTGGTGCTCGATCTCTCGCTCGGCGACGGATCCTCGGTGACCGAGAACGTGCGCAGCACCCTCGCGACCGGCAGCGCGGTGCTCGTGCACAGCATCGCCGATCGCGTCGCCGCAGTGCGCGAGGCGCTCGCGGCCGGTGCTGCGGGCGTGATTCCCAAAGCCTCGCCGATGGCGACCGTGATCGGAGCCATCGCGACGGTCGCGAACGGAGAGGTGCTGAACAACGTCGAGTGGGCGAGTGCGATCGAAGCCGACCGCGAGTTCGCGAAGGCGCAGCTCGGTCGCCGCGAGCGCGATGTCCTGCACCTCTACGCGTCGGGCCTGCCCCTGAAACTCGTCGCGCAACAGCTCGGCATCGCGCACTCAACGGCGCGCGAGTACCTCGACCGGATCCGGGCGAAGTACGTCGAGGTCGGGCGTCCCGCACCGACGAAGGTCGATCTCCTCCGCCGCGCGGTGGAAGACGGCATCCTCCCCGGGCTCGACGGTGAAGGCGGGGATGCGAGTCGCTGAATGGCGGGTCGCGCGGCTCGCGACACGCCGCAGGGCTGCCGTCACGCGGGCACAGGTCGAGACCGTGTCGGCGCGGGCGCTCGGCATCTTCGGTCTCGTGTTCGGCGCACAGATGCTGCCCGTGGCGCTCATGCAGTCGCCCGCCCTCATCGAGGGTACGGGCGCTGCGCTCATGGCCCTGATCTACGGGGGCCTCGTCGCGGTCGCGGTCGGCAGCTTCGCGAAGGTCGTCGCTCGAGGGGCTGCGCTCGCCTTCGCGGCGCTGTACGCGACCGCCCTGATCGCGTGGCCGATCCTCGTCGACGATCCGGCTGCGCTCGACGGTGAGGCGCCGTGGCTCTACTACCTCTGCACGGTTGCGACCACCGCAGCGGTCGTGGCCCTGCCCACCCCGATCGCGACGGCGTACACGGTCATCGTGCCGACCATCTATGGCATCATCCGACTGCTGCCCGCGGGCGGCGGAGCAGTGCCGCTGCTCGCGGTGCTCGATGCGATGTACGCCGTGATCCTCGGTGTCGTCGTGCTCATCATCGTCACGATGCTCCGGCAGGCGGCCGAGTCCGTGGACTCCGCGCAGGAAGCCGCGCTGCAGCGCTACGACGTCGCCGCCCGCCAGCACGCAACCGAGAACGAGCGTGTGAAGATCGACGCCCTCGTGCACGACAGCGTGCTCACGACGCTGCTCGCGGCGGCTGCGGCGGAGTCTTCCGAGCAGCAGGACCTCGCGGCGCGGATGGCACGAGACGCCATCACGCGGCTCGACGAGGCCGGGGCATCCGGCCCTCGTGCCCTCGATCGCGTGGGACTCCCCGTGCTGGTGCGCCGGCTCAGGGCGGCGCTGACGACGTTCTCCGCACCGTTCGCCGTGCGTGTCGTGAACGCCGGCGGCGTTGAGCTGCCGGTCGAGGCGGTCGACGCCCTCTACTCTGCCGCGGTGCAGGCGATGGTCAACAGCATGCAGCACGCCGACGAGGCCGGCCGGAGCACGCGTCGCGAGCTCCGCATCCGCGGAGTGCGTGCCGGCGGATGCGTCATCGAGGTCGCCGACAACGGCGTTGGGTTCCTTCGTGCCGATGTGCCGATCGAGCGGCTCGGGCTCAGGGTGTCGATCGAGGAGCGGATGCAGAACGCCGGCGGAAGCGCCGAGATCGTCGCGAGTCCAGGGCAGGGCACCACGGTCACGGTCTCGTGGCCGGCCGGGGCGGCGGGAGGCGACGCATGATCGCGGTACCTCGCTGGCTGCTCCTCGCGCTCGGCGCCATGTTCTCGGTCTACCACGTCGTGCTCGGCGTGTATTCGCTCGATGTGCCCCGGTCGCCGTGGCCGACCGTCGTCGCGCTCGCGCTGTACTCGATCGCCACCGCGGCGAGCCTGTGGCCCGTCTCGCGCCTTCGCATGCCCGACTGGCTCGCTGCGTTCGACCTCGCCGTGAGCATCGTGCTGCCGTTGCTCGTCACGAGCCAGCTCGATGCGAACGCCGACAACGGGTATGCCACCTGGTACGTCGCCGCCGTCGGCACCCTCATGACCATCGCCGCGGCGAGGCGCCAGCTCGTGGTCGCCTGGGTCGGGGTGCTCACCCTCGCGGTGCAGACCGTCGTCTGGGCGGGGCCGCTCTCGCTCGGCCTGCTCGGCGTCATCGGCAGTGTCGTGTGGGTGGCAATCGCACACATGTTGACCACCGCGCTCGCGACGGCGGCCCGTGAGACCCGCCGGTACGCGCAGGCCGAGCGCGAGGCGGCGGCCTGGCAGGCGGCGCAGGACGCGCACCTCTTCGAGGGTCGGATGCGCCTGGCCCACACGAACAACGTCGCCGCGCCGATGCTGCGCCGCATCGCCGACCGCGGCGGCCGCCTCGCCCCCGACCAGCGGCAGGAGTGCCGCACCCTCGAGGCCGCGATCCGTGACGAGATCCGAGGCAGGATGCTCCTCACCGATGCGGTGCGCACCGAGGTGCAGCGGGCGCGGGAACGGGGCACGGTCGTGACTCTCCTCGACGAGGGCGGCATCGACGACCTCGACGAGCCGTCGCGCGATCACGTGCTGTCGCAGCTCGCGGAGGCGGTCGCGGCATCCCGAGCCGACCGCATCATTGCGCGCACCGCCGCGGAGGGCTCACCGGTCGCCGTCACGGTCGTGGGCCTGAGTGTGCCGGCGGGCGGTGCCGAAACCGACAGCACCGACGACCTCGAAGTCGAGTTCTGGCTGGAGATCCCCCGCACATGAATGTGGGGGGCCGATCCTGGATCGACCCCCCATCAAGCCCGAGCCACGGCGACAACCCGAATACCGCCCTGGCTCGCCCCCAACGGTCACCGGTTACCCGACCGGTGACGGTGGCGACTCCAGTGGAGCCTGCACGATCAATAGTGGTACAGCAGGACACGGACTGAAAGTCAGCATTTCGGGGGACATGGCGTGTCCCCTCCTCGCGGCCGCCGCAGCGCATGTGGCTGCCGACGGGGACAGTCGCGCGGCTCGACGCCGCGGTCCGGCTCAGCGTACCGAGCGCGACCACGCGCCCGGTCCCACTTCGATGCGCGAGCGAAGGGCACGCCCGCTCCGCACCCAAGGATCACGTGCGGGTTCGGGGTCGCAAGGCTCGCCGGTGCCCTCCTCGAGCGACGCGAGCACCACGGCCGTGACCGCGGCGGCCTCCTCGTGGCTGACGCCACGCGTGACGAATCGGAGGTCGGCAGCGCGCGCGTCGGTGTCGGCGGCCTCGTCCGTGTGAATGGTCTCGCCGGGTCGGATGTCGTCCATGCTGGCCCCCTAGAGCGGGATGTTCCCGTGCTTCTTCGATGGCAGACTCGCGCGCTTGGTGCGGAGCGTGCGCAGCGCCTTGATGACCGCGACACGAGTCGCTGCCGGCTCGATGACGCCGTCGAGTTCGCCGCGCTCGGCCGCGAGGAACGGGGATGCCACGTTGTAGGTGTATTCGCTCGCGAGCTTCGCGCGCACCGCGGCGACATCCTCGCCCGCCTCTTCGGCCCGCTTGATCTCGGGACGGTAGAGGATGTTCACGGCGCCCTGCCCGCCCATGACCGCGATCTCGGCGGTCGGCCAGGCGAGGTTGATGTCTGCGCCGAGCTGCTTGGAGCCCATCACGATGTAGGCGCCGCCGTACGCCTTGCGGGTGATGACGGTGACCAGCGGCACGGTCGCCTCGGCGTACGCGTAGAGCAGCTTCGCGCCGCGACGGATGACGCCAGTCCACTCCTGGTCGGTGCCGGGCAGGTACCCGGGCACGTCGACGAGCGTGAGGATCGGGATGGAGAACGCGTCGCAGAACCGCACGAAGCGCGACGCCTTCTCGCCCGCGGCGATGTTCAGCGTGCCGGCCATCTGACTCGGCTGGTTCGCGATGATGCCGATCGAGCGGCCCTCGATGCGGGCGAAGCCGACCACGATGTTCGGCGCGAACAGCGGCTGCACCTCGAGGAAGTCGCCGTGGTCGACGATGCCCTCGATGACCGAGTGGATGTCGTAGGGCTGGTTCGGCGAATCGGGGATGACGGTGTCGAGTCGACGGTCGTCGTCGGTGATCTCGAGCTCGACGTCGGCCTCGTAGACCGGGGCATCCGACATGTTGTTATCGGGAAGGAACGACACCAGCGTGCGCACGTAGTCGAGCGCATCGGACTCGTCGCTCGCGAGGTAGTGGGCCACGCCCGAAACTGTGTTGTGGGTCAGTGCGCCGCCGAGTTCCTCCATGCCGACGTCTTCACCCGTGACCGTCTTGATGACATCGGGGCCGGTGACGAACATCTGGCTCGTCTTGTCGACCATGATCACGAAGTCGGTGAGCGCGGGCGAGTAGACGGCGCCACCGGCCGCGGGGCCGCAGACGATCGAGATCTGCGGGATGACTCCGGATGCCGCGGTGTTGCGCCGGAAGATCTCGCCGTACTTGCCCAGCGCGACGACGCCCTCCTGGATGCGGGCACCGCCCGAGTCGAGGATGCCGATGATGGGCACGCCGACCTTCAGGGCGAGCTCCATCACCTTGATGATCTTCTCGCCCGCGACCTCGCCGAGCGAGCCGCCGAAGATCGTGAAGTCCTGCGAGTACACGGCGACCTGCCGACCGTGGATCGTACCGGTGCCGGTGACGACCGCGTCGCCGTAGGGGCGCTTCGCCTCCATGCCGAACGCGTGCGTGCGGTGTCGCACGAACTCGTCGAG
>DASSBT010000102.1:0-8466 GCA_035698465.1 Agromyces sp.
GTCGGTCAGCACGTCGAGGTAGTTGTCGAAGCCGACGAACTCGGGTGGTGCGCCGAACACCTGCTCGCGGCCGAACCGCTGGAACGACATGATCACGAGCTGCACGAGCGGCCAGCCCGTGATCGCGGCGAGCACGATCAGCGACGGCACGAGCAGGGCGTACGGCGTGAACCCACCCGACTGCTGCGAACGGCGTCGGCGCTTGGGCGGCGGCGGGGTGAGGATGCGCTCCCCGTCGACGGCGCTCGGCGAAGGGCCGAGGCCGGTCTTCACGGTGCTCATGAAGGTGTCCTCCGGATGGACGTGGGGCGGGATCAGGACGTGAGGATACGTCCAGTATGGGCGTCAGTCAGGGGGTGTCGGGCCGGCGGAGCTGGGGGTCACCGCCGGCCCGGCGGTGGATGCGAGGCATCCGTTCGGGATCAGCCGTTCAGGATGTCCTCGATCTTGGTGTCGACCTCCGTCGCGAGGGCCTTCAGGTCGCCGCCCTGGGCGATCTTGACGAAGAAGTCCTCGAGCACTCGCGACGCCTCGACCTCGGCCCAGTTGGGTGACGCAGGGGTGAGCTTCGAGTTGCCGGCGGCTGCGGTGAAGGCCGCTGCCTCAGGAGTGTCGCCGAGGGTGCCGGCCAGCGACTGCTTGGCCGGGATGAGGCCGTTCTCGCCGTAGATCGTCTGGAAGCCGTCGCTCAGGATGATCTCGAGGGCGCTCTTGGCGAGGTCGGGGTGAGCCGACTTCGCCGAGATGCCGATGTTCGAACCACCGGCGAAGGCCTGGGCTGCGCCGCCGTCCTTGCCGGGAAGGGCGTAGACGAACGGAGCGGCCGGCGGGGCAGCCGTCTCGCACTCGCTGGCGAGGCCGAGCGCCCAGTTGGGGGCCGAGAACTGGATGGACTGGCCTTCGCAGTAGGGGGTCCACGGCTCGGCGTTGTCACCGTCCTTCGGCGCGAGTGAGGCGTTGAGCATCAGGTCCTGCACCTGTGCGAGGCCCGCGAGCGACGCATCGGACGAGAGCTGCGCATCCCACTCGTCACCGTCGGGAACGGCGATCTCGCCGCCGTTCTCCCAGATGAACGGGAGGGCGTTGTACCAGTCCTGGCCGGCGAAGTAGATGCCCGACTTGCCGGGGTTCGTCGCCGCGAGCTCCTTCGCCTTGGCCACGTACTCGTCGAGCGTGCCGGGCGCCTCGGTGACGAACGCCGGATCGGCGAACACGACGCGGGCCCCCGCATAGAGCGGCGGTGCGTAGAAGGTGTCATCGTACGAGCCTGCCTCGACGAACCCGGGAAGCAGGTCGTCGCCGCCGAGCGCCTCGTACTCGTCGGAGAGGTCGAGCAGCGCACCGACCGACGTGAACGCCGGCGCCTGCGTGTTGCCGAACTCGACGATGTCGGGGCTGTCGGAGCTCGAGAGGCTCGTGGTGAGCCGGTCGACCAAGCCGTCCCAGGTCTGCTCCTCGATCACGAGCGTCGAGCCGGGGTTCTCCTCCTCGAAGGTCTCCACCAGGTAGTCGCGCGCGTCGTCGGGCGTGTCGGTGCCGACGAGCCAGACGCGGATCTCAGCGCCCTCGTCGTCGCCGGAGGCGCCACTGCCACCAGCGGCACACCCGGCGAGGGTGAGCGCAGCAGCGGCGCCGAGCGCCACGATGCCGAGTTTCCTCATTTGTCGTTTCCTTTCATGGGGGTGTGGGAGACAGCGGGGGTTCGCTGCGACCCTTGGTGCGTGGAGTCCCTCACGAGACTCCGAGTTGTCCGGAGAGGACCATGACGGCCGCACCGCGGAGCACGATGTCCTGCGCCTGCTCGGTCAACCGGAGCCTCAGATCACGGTTGTTCTCCGCCATGGTCCGTGTCCGGAGCGTGTCGACGGTCGCCTCGTGCAACGCGCCGTCGAGCAGGTCGGCGGGGCCGCTCAGCACGACCTCCGACAGGTTGAGCGCGCCGACCACGGGCGCGAGCACGATGCCGAGCCGCCGGCCGGCCTCTGCGAGGATGCGATCGCGGGCGGATGCCGCGTCGGGAGCCTCGAGGTCGAGCTCATCGAGCTGGGCGGTGAGTCGGGGCACGGCGAGCCATGCCTCGAGGCAACCGTCCCTGCCGCAGACGCAGCGCGGGCCGCCGTCGGTGCCGACTTCGACGTGACCGATCTCGCCGGCCGCGAAGCCACCGCCGATGACCGGCCTGCCGCCGATGATCAGGCCGGCGCCGACGCCGTGGCCGATCTTGACGAGCAGGAGGTCGTCTTGGTGGGTGGATCCGTGCTCGGCGAGCACCGCGACGTTCGCGTCGTTGGCGACGTGCACGGGCAGGTCGAATTCGTCGGCGAGGAGGGCCTGCAGCGCGACATCCGTCCAGCCGAGGTTCGGTGCAGAGCGCACGACCCCGTGCGGGTCGACGACACCCGGCGAACCGACGCCGATGCCGAGCACCGGGATGGTCGTGGTCGTGAGCAGGCTGCCTACGAGATCGGCGACGAGTGCCACAGCCTGTTCGCCGGTCGCGTCGTCACGGGGCACCTCTGCGCGCGAGACGATGCGGCCCTCGAGGTCGACGACGGCTCCCAGGAATCGCTGGTGCTCCGAGAGGTCGATGCCGATGATCTGGAATGCGTCACGCGCGACGTCGATGAGGGTGGCCGGCTTGCCCGGGCGTGCGTCCTCCCGCTGGCCGAGCTCGACGACGAGCCCCTCGGCGATGAGGTCGGCGACGAGGTCGGAGACCGTGACCCGGGTGAGTCCTGTCTCACGGGCGACATCCGCCCGGCTGCGCGCGCCCGCCGTGTAGAGGGTCTGCAGCACGAGGGCGCGGTTGTGGCTGCGGGCGTGCTCGGGGAGCACCTTGCCGGTGGGCCGGAGCGCCCGTGACCGAGTGAAGATCGGCGCACCTCCGAACGGGACGGTGAGCACGTCGGAGCCGGGGCGGCCGGGGACCGCGCCGTGCGGTACCGCTGCGTGGGGAGCGGCTTCGGATGGCCGGCCTCGTTGCTCGTGCGTCGTCACATTGGTTAGTAAAGCTTACGAACAAACTAGACGCAAGTGCTCCTGGCCGGTCGTTCGTGCCTGTTACCGACTTGTGACCGGATGGCTCAGCTGCGCGACCGGATGGCTCAGCGCGCTGCGCGCACGGCCGGGGCTGCCGAGCGAGCGGGCTCGCGGGCGTCGCGCCGGCTCCCGATCGCGCGCAGCGCCGCGAGGATCGCGATGAGGTCGACGACCTCCTGCAGGAGCGCTCCGATCGTCGCCGGGATGTACCCGAACGCCGCCACCAACATGAGGCCGACGCTCACGATGATGCCGAGCCAGATGCTCTGCAGTGCGATGCGGACGGTGTCGTGCCCGATCTCGACCGCCTTCGCGGTCCGCGAGATGTCGTCGACGAGAATCACGGCGTCGGCGGACTCGCTCGCCGCGGTGGCGCCCTTCGCGCCCATCGCGATGCCCACGTCGGCGGCGGCGAGCACGGGCGCATCGTTCACGCCGTCGCCGACCATGATCACGGGCCGTTCGGTGATCGCGGCCACCTCGCTCACCTTGTCGGCCGGGAGGCATTCCGCGCGTACGCGCTCGAGGCCGAGCTCGGCCGCGATGTGGTCGGCGGTCGCCTGCGCGTCGCCCGTGAGCATCATCGAGTGGTGCACGCCCAGCGCATCGAGCCGTTCGAGCGTCGCGCGCGCGTTTTCGCGCAGCTGGTCGCGCGCGAGCAGCGCTCCGGCGTAGCGGCCGTCGACCGCGACGTAGATCGCGAGCTCGCCCGGCGCGATCTCGGTTCGCCGCGATTCCGGCGCATGTTCCTGGACGAAGGCGAACTTCCCGACCACCACCTCCCGGCCGGCGATCCGTGCGACCACACCGTTCGTCGCCGCCTCCCGCGCGGCGTCGGCCTCGACCAGGTGCAACCCTCGCGCAGTCGCCGCGTCGATCATCGACGACGCGAGCACATGCGACGAGTACTGCTCGGCGGATGCCACGAGCCCGAGCAGCTCGTCGGAGCCGAAGCCCGGCTCGGGCCGGACGGCCACGAGCTCCGGCGTGCCGTACGTGAGCGTGCCGGTCTTGTCGAACACGGCGGTCTTCGCCCGGGAGAGCTGCTCGAGCACTCCCCCGCCCTTCACGATGACGCCGTTGCGGGACGCGCGACTCATGCCGCCCATGAACGCCACGGGTGCAGCGATCAGCAGCGGGCACGGCGTCGCGAGCACGAGTACCTCGGCGAAGCGCACCGGGTCGCCGGACACCCACCACGCGACGCCCGCGAGCAGCAGCGAGAACACGGTGAAGGGGATCGCGTAACGGTCTGCGAGCCGCACCATGGGCGCTTTGCTCGCCGAGGCCTGCTCGACGAGCGCCACGATCTGCTGGTATTGGCTGTCGGCGGCGCGCGCGGTCGCCGTCATCTCGAACGCGACGGGCCCGTTCACCGATCCGCTGAGCAGTTCGTCGCCGGCGTGCTTCTCGACCGGCAGGCTCTCGCCCGTGAGCGACGACTCGTCGACCGACGTCTCCGCCGATCGCATGATGCCGTCCACCGGCACGATCTCGCTCGGTCGCACGAGCAGCACGTCGCCCTGCTCGACCTCGTCGATCGGGACGTCGACGAATCGGCTGCCGTCCACGCGGTGCGCCTGCTGCGGCGCCCGCGTCAGGAGCGCGTCGAGCTCGCGCTTGGCGCGTCGGCCGGCGTAATCCTCGAGCGCCTCGCCGCCCGTGAGCATGAGCACGACGATGAGCGCCGCGATGTACTCCCCCACCAGCACGGTCGCGATGATCGCGGTGACGGCGAGGATGTCGAGACCCCAGTGTCCGCGAAGGATGTCGCGCACCATCCCGACGGCCTGCCACGCGGCGATGCCGAGCGCGTAGATGCTGAAGATCCATGCGACGAGCCATCCCTGCCCGGTGACCGCGAGCAGGATACCGAGGATCCCGATCGCGAGCGTGAGCGTGACAACGGAGTAGCGGCGGGCGAGCTTGACGAGTCGAGCCATGCATCCATCCTCGCCCATGAGCCGAAGTGGGTGGTGGTCGCCCTCAGGTCGCGCACGCCGCCGCATCCGGCCCCTGCACACGGCGAAGGGGTCGGATGCCGCGGCATCCGACCCCTGCGAGATGGGAGGGCTACGCGGCCAGGCGCGCCTTGAGGTTGTCGGAGAGCGAGGCGAGGAACTCCTCGGTCGTCTGGTACGGCTGCTCGGGTCCGACGAGGAGCGCGAGGTCCTTCGTCATGGCCCCCGACTCGACCGTCTTGATGACGACATCTTCGAGCGTGTGCGAGAAGTCGATGAGCTCCTGGTTGCCGTCGAGCTTGCCGCGGTGCGCAAGCGCCCGCGTCCATGCGTAGATCGACGCGATCGGGTTGGTCGAGGTCGGCTTGCCCTGCTGGTGCTGGCGGTAGTGACGCGTGACCGTGCCGTGCGCCGCCTCGGCCTCGACGACCCGGCCGTCGGGCGTGGCGAGCACGCTCGTCATGAGGCCGAGCGAGCCGAAGCCCTGCGCGACGGTGTCGGACTGCACGTCGCCGTCGTAGTTCTTGCACGCCCAGACGTAGCCGCCCTCCCACTTGAGCGACGCGGCGACCATGTCGTCGATGAGGCGGTGCTCGTACGTGAGGCCCGCGGTGTCGAACTTCTCCTTGAACTCGGTGTCGAAGACCTCCTGGAACAGGTCCTTGAAGCGGCCGTCGTACGCCTTCAGGATGGTGTTCTTCGTCGACAGGTACACCGGGTAGTTTCGGTCGAGGCCGTAGTTCAGCGAGGCACGCGCGAAGTCGCGGATCGAGTCGTCGAGGTTGTACATGCCCATCGCGACACCCGAGCCCGGCGACTGGAACACCTCGAACTGCTGCGGCTCCGAGCCGTCCTTCGGGGTGAAGGTCATCGTGAGGGTACCCTCGCCCTCGAACCGGAAGTCGGTGGCGCGGTACTGGTCGCCGAACGCGTGACGGCCGACGATGATCGGCTTGTTCCAGCCGGGAACGAGCCGCGGGATGTTCGAGATGATGATCGGCTCGCGGAAGATCACGCCGCCGAGGATGTTGCGGATCGTGCCGTTCGGCGAACGCCACATCTTCTTGAGGCCGAACTCCTCGACGCGGGCCTCGTCGGGCGTGATGGTGGCGCACTTCACGCCGACGCCGTGCTTCTGGATGGCGTGCGCCGCGTCGACCGTGATCTGGTCGTCGGTCTCGTCGCGCTTCTGGATGGAGAGGTCGTAGTACTCGAGGTCGATGTCGAGGTACGGGTGGATGAGCGAGTCCTTGATGGCCTGCCAGATGATGCGGGTCATCTCGTCGCCGTCGAGTTCGACGACCGTGCCTTCAACCTTGATCTTGGACAAGAGGATCTCTCCTTGATTTCGCGGGATTGGGAAGCCTGTTGGGCGGGCGGACACGCCGTCGTCCAGCTTAGCGCGTCATCGGAATATCTCGACATCGAGACAGATCTGGCTCGACGTCGAGGGACCCGTCTCGGCATCGAGGCACGCGGATGCCGCGGCATCCGTCAGCGTCGTCGAACCAGGCTCACCGTCGTCGCGATGAAGACGACCACCCACGACAGCACTGCGACCCAGAGGAACGCGGCGCCGACCGCGGCGACGATGGGCAGCCGGTCGGCCTCGCCCAGGTGCATACCCGCGACGGCGTACATGCCGAGCGGGAAGACCAGGCTCCAGTACGCAGGGTCGTAGGCGAGGGGCACGCGATGTCGGACGTGGCGCCACCAGCCGACCAGCGTCAGTGCCGGCACCAGCCAGCTCGCGAACGCCCAGAACAGCACCGATACACCGCCGATCAGACCCTGGGTGACCGACGCCATCGGCGTGCCGGTCATGTCCACGATCAGGGCGCCCGCGAACACCGAGATCGCGGCGGCGCCCATCGCGATCCAGTAGGGCGGCCCGAACTCCTCGGGCTCGATGCCGATCATCAGGAATCGCATGACCACGGCGACGCCGATGATGCCGTACAGCACGACGCCGATGCCCCAGAATAGGATGGCCACGATCGAGAGCAGCTCGGCCAGTTCGGGAATCCGCACCTCGAGCGTCGCCGCGAGCACCGCGCACGACTGGCTCGCGACGGCCCAGACGAACCACGTGCCGTTCACCCCCTCAAGCCCTCGCCCCGCTCCACCCTCGATGACCACCCACCACGGGATCGCGTAGCCCAGTACGAGCCACCCCACGAGCCCGACGCCGAGGAAGACGAGCGCCCACCACGGGCCGATGACGTCGACCAGTCGCGTGCCGAGCACACACGTCGCCGCCACGAACGTGTAGAACAGGAACCCGTTCCGCGCAGACATGAAGTCCTCGCGCATGCGCTCGCGCCACACGATGAGCCGCCACACCGTCAGCACGACGAGCACCGCGAACGCGATCACCGCGATGGCCGTGAGCACCCCGGCGGCTGCCCCGAACCCCGCGGATTCCAAGCCCGTCGCGACGATCCCGGTGGCCATGACGAGCGCGAAGTAGCCAGGTGGGAGGGTCTCGACCGCGGAACCGAGCGCGGTCGTTCGCACGGCATTCACACGGCCAGCGTAATCGGCAGACGGCTACCGGCACCGCTCGGGCACGATATAGCCTTGGCAACATGGATGAGCTGCGACTTGAAGACCTGTCGGCATCGAACATCGTCGCGGCGAATTCGCTCTCATTGAAGCCCGGGCAGGAACAGTTCATCGCTCCTGTGACGTATTCCGCAGAGTCGTCGGTCGTGAATCCCGCCACGGCGTGGCAGCGCGTGGCGCTCATGGACGACCAGGTCGTGGGGTTCATCCACGGCAACTTCGACCCCGAGAACGTGCGCGAGGAGTTCCGCGCGTGCATCTGGCGCATCAACGTCGACGCCGAGGTGCAGGGCAAGGGCGTGGGCCGATTCCTGGCGACGGCCCTCGCCGAAGAGGCCAAGCGTCGCGGCTTCGACCGCATCACCGTGCTCTGGGAGCCCGGCGAGGAGGGCCCCGAGGCGTTCTTCCATCGCATCGGGTTCGTCGACATCGGCGAAAGCGCCTACGGCGACGTGATCGGTGCGCTCGAGCTGTGACTCAGCAGCCTGAGTCCACCGGACGACCATCCGCTTCGACGAGATCGGTCGCTTCGACGAGCTCAGCGAACGGCGGCGGATTCGTCGACGCGGTGCTGGCCGTCGTCGCCGATATCCCTCCGGGCCGAGTCGCGACCTACGGCGACGTCGCCGCACTCCTCGGCTCCCGCGGTGCGCGCGCCGTCGGTCAGGTCATGGCCAGGTACGGATCGGATGTCGCGTGGTGGCGCGTCGTGCGCGCGGGCGGGCATCCGCCGACCTGCCACGCCGGGATGGCTCGCGCGCACTACGAGGACGAGGGCATTCCGCTTCGCCCCACGCAAGATGCCGACGGCTATCGCATCGACCTCGCCGCGAGCCGCTGGCGGCCCTGACTCGATCTCGCGGGCCGGCATTTCCCAACTCGAATGCGCTGTTCGACCGAG
>DASSBT010000103.1:0-27088 GCA_035698465.1 Agromyces sp.
CGACGCCGGGATGCGTGCGCCTTCGAGCTGCTCGATGACCGCGGCGACCCCGTCGACACCGCGAAGGCGGCCGCCGACGTGCTGCCACCCGGGAAGGAACCGCGCGAACTCCCGGGGCGGCACCGGTTCGACCTCGTTGCGGAGCGCGGCGAGCGACCTGCGACGAATGCGGCGCAGCACCTCGCTGTCGCACCACTCGGCGCCCGCGCCGTGCGGCAGGAACTCGCCCTCGACGACCCGTCGCTCACCGGCGAGGCGCGCGAGCGCCGACGCCGCCACGACCTGGCCGATGCCGAAGCGCTCGGCCACCGCGTGGGCCGTGAACGGGCCGCGGGTGCGGGCATAACGACTGACGAGATCGCCCAGCGGGTCGCGCACCGGCTCGCCGAACACCTCGGGCAGGCCGGGCGGAATCGGCACTCCGAGTGCATCGCGCAACCGGCTCAGGTCTTCGACCACCGCGAACCACGAGCCGCCCGCGAAGCGCACCTCGGCCACGCGCCGCGCCGCCGTGAGTGCGGCGAGCGCGGCAGTGGCATCCGTTGCTTCATCGGTGCGCTCGCGCACCTCGGCCGCGGTGAGGGGGCCGAGCTCGCGCAGCAGGTCGGCGATGCCCTCGTCGCCGCGAGCGGCGCGTTCGGGGACGAGCCGCTGCAGCATCCGCTCGGTCTCGGTCACCACCGCCGGATCGAGGAGCTCACGCAGCTCGATGGTGCCGAGGAGCTCGGCCAGCAGTGCCGGGTCGAGCGACAGCGCCGCCGCCCGTCGCTCGGCGAGCGGTGCGTCGCCCTCGTACATGAACGCACCCACGTAGCCGAAGAGCAGGCTCGACGCGAAGGGGCTCGCAGTCTCGGTGGTCACCTCGACGAAGCGCACGTCACGCCTCGCGATGCGCTCGGTGAGGCGGGTCAGCGCCGGCAGGTCGTAGACGTCCTGCAGGCACTCGCGCACGGCCTCGAGGATGATCGGGAAGTCGGGATAGTCGCGTGCCACCTCGAGCAGCTGCGACGCCCGCTGCCGCTGCTGCCAGAGCGGCGAACGACGGCCCGGGTTCAGGCGCGGCAGCAGCAGGGCTCGCGCCGCGCACTCGCGGAAGCGCGACGCGAACAGCGCCGAGTCTCCGACGCGCTCGGTGACCAGTTGCGCCAACTCGGCCGGCTCGAACGCGAAGAGCTCTGCGCCCGGCGGCTCGTCTGCGGTGTCGGGCATGCGCAGCACGATGCCGTCGTCGCTCGCGACCGCGTTCGCGTCGACGCCGAACCGCTCCTGCGCGCGAGCTCCTGCGGCGAGCGCCCACGGCGCATGCACGCGCATGCCGTAGGGCGAGTGCAGCACGATGCGCCAGTCACCCAGCTCGTCTCTGAAGCGTTCGATCACGAGGTTGGCGGCGTCGGGCACGACCCGGGTCGCCGTGCGTTGATCGGCGATGAATCCGACGAGGTTGGATGCCGCACGCGCATCGAGTCCGGCGGTGCGCGCCCTGGCGAGTCCCGCATCGGCCGACGAGTTCGCGATCTCGGTGATGAATCCGCCGATCGCCTCGCCGAGCTCGGCCGGACGCCCGATGCCGTCGCCCTTCCAGAACGGCAGCCGCCCCGGCTCGCCGAACGCGGGAGCCACCAGCACCCGGTCGTGGGTGATCTCGTGAATGCGCCAGCTCGTCGCGCCGAGCGCGAACACGTCGCCCACGCGCGACTCGTACACCATCTCTTCGTCGAGCTCGCCGACACGCCGGCCCGGCCCCGCCTCGCCGATCATGAACACGCCGAACAGGCCGCGGTCGGGAATGGTGCCGCCGCTCGTCACCGCGAGCCGCTGGGCACCACGCCGCCCCACGATCGTGCCGGCATCGCGGTCCCACACGATGCGCGGGCGAAGCTCGCCGAACCGGTCGGACGGGTATCGGCCCGCGAGCATGTCGAGCGTGGCGTCGAAGGCCGAGCGGGGCAACGACGCGAACGGCGCGGAGCGACGCACGAGCTCGAACCACTCCTCGACGTCCCACTCGTCGACCGCCGATGCGGCGATCGTCTGCTGCGCCAGCACGTCGAGCGGGTTGGTCGGCACCCGCATCGCCTCGATGGCGCCGGCGACCATGCGCTCGGCGACGACCGTGGCGTGCAGCAGGTCGGCCCGGTGCTTCGGGAAGACCACGCCCTTCGACACCTCGCCGACCTGGTGGCCCGCGCGCCCGATGCGCTGCAGGCCGCTCGCGACCGACGGCGGCGACTCGACCTGCATCACGAGGTCGACCGCACCCATGTCGATGCCGAGTTCGAGGCTCGACGTCGCGACGACACAGCGCAGGCGGCCGGCCTTCAGGTCGGCCTCGACGAGCGCACGTTCCTCTTTGCTCACCGAACCGTGGTGCGAACGCGCGAGCACCGGTTCGGCTCCCGCGGTGAGGCCCGACGCCCCGGGGAGTTCTGCCGGCGGTCTCGTCGCGGGCAGGAATCCATGGTCGGTGCCGGCGTCCGCCACTCCATCGTCGACACCCACGGCGACCCCGTCGTCGACGCCCACGGCGACCGGCTGCGGCATCCGCTCGGCCCAGAGTTCGTTGAGGCGAGCCGTGAGCCGTTCTGCGAGTCGACGCGAGTTCGCGAACACGATGGTCGAACGGTGTGCGAGCACCTCGTCGAGGATCGCCGCCTCGACATGGGGCCACACCGAGCCCGACCCCGACTCGGTGGCGAGATCGGAGAGATCGTCGACGGGCACGGTGACCCGGATGTCGAAGCGCTTGCCGCTCGGCGGGGCGACGATGCTCACGGGCCGCGTACCCGAGAGGAATCGCGCCACCTCTTCATGCGGGCGCACCGTCGCCGAGAGCCCGATGCGCTGCACCGGCGCCGCGGTGAGCGCGTCGAGCCGCTCCATCGACAGCGCGAGGTGCGCGCCGCGCTTGGTGCCGGCGAGCGCGTGGATCTCGTCGACGATGACCGTCTCGACGCCGCGCAACGTCTCGCGTGCCGCGGACGTGAGCATGAGGAAGAGCGACTCGGGCGTGGTGATGAGGATCTCGGGTGGATGGGTCACGAGCGCGCGGCGCTCGGCGGGCAGCGTGTCGCCCGACCGTACGCCGACGCTCACCTCGGGCACCTCGAGCCCGTGCGCCGCGGCGGTGCGGGCGATGCCCACGAGGGGTGCGCGGAGGTTGCGTTCGACGTCGACGCCGAGCGCCTTCAGCGGCGACAGGTAGACGACCTTCGTGCCGGATGTCGCGGCATCCGCCCCCGACGCATGCAACCGGTCGATCGCCCACAGGAATGCCGCGAGGGTCTTGCCCGAACCGGTGGGCGCGACGACCAGCGCGTGCTCGCCACGGGCGATCGCCTGCCACGCCTCGCGTTGCACGCTCGTGGGTTCGGCGAAGGACTCGGTGAACCACGCCCGGGTTGCGGGCGAGAACGCATGCAAGGCCTCGGCCATGCTTCCATTCAACCGGATGCCGCCGACGTCGGGGCCGGCGAACGATCGCTACTCGTGCATCGCGGCGAGGGCACGGGCGACGGCGTCGACCGTGCGGCGCACCTGCGCGGCATCCGTGCCCCAGTTGCTCACCGAGAACCGCACCACCGAGCGATCGTGCCAGCGCGAGGTCATGGCCAGCACCTCACCGTCGTCCCAGAGCCGTCGGCTGAGCTCTTCGGTCGCGCGGTCGTCGTCGAGGGCGATGCACACCTGCGTGAAGACCACGTCGTTCAACACCTCGACACCGGGCAGCGCCGCGACTCCGTCGGCGATGCCGCGCGCGGCATCCGCGAGCCCCTCGACCAGGCTCGCCACGCCCGTGCGTCCGAGTGAGCGCAGCACTGCCCAGGTCGGGATGCCGCGCGCGCGCCGTGAGAGCTCGGGCACCTTCTCATGCGGGTCGGCGCCGACCTCGGTCGCCTGGAGGTAGCTGGCGTGCATGCTGAGTGCGTGCCGCATCGCTCGGCCGTCACGAACGATCGCGATTCCGCAGTCGTAGGGCACGCTGAGCGTCTTGTGCGCGTCGGTGGACCAGGAGTCGGCGGCCTCGATGCCCGCAACGAGATGACGAAGCCTCGGTGACGCACCCGCCCACAGGCCGAATGCGCCGTCGACGTGCACCCATGCACCCGCGTCGTGGGCCACGGCGATCGCCGACCTGAAGTCGTCGTAGGCGCCCGAGTGGATGTTGCCGGCCTGCAGCAGCACGACGGCTGGGCCGTCGCCGGCCGCGAGCGTCGCCCGCAGTTCATCGACGCGGATGCGGCCCTGATCGTCGGAGGGCACGGCGATGGGCGCGCCGAGGCCGAGATAGCGGCCTGCGAGGTCGACGGTGCCGTGCCGTTCCTCGCCGACGATGAACCGGATGGGTGGTCCGCCAGCCATCCCGGCGGTCTCGACGTTCCAGCCGGCGCGCGCGAGGACCTCGTCGCGCGCGGCCGCCATGCAGGTGAACTGGGCCATGGTGGCGCCGGTCGTGAACCCGGCTTCGCTGCCCTGCGGGAGGCCGAGCAGGTCGACGACCCACTCGCCCGCGAGCTCCTCGGAGGCGGCCGTGCCGGGGGTGACGAAGCGCAGAGTCGAGTTCTGGTCCCAGGCGGAGACGAGCCAGTCCGCCGCGAGCGCGACCGGTTGGACGCCGCCCATGACCCAACCGAAGAACCGCGGCGAGCCCACTGCCATGAGCCCCGGCTCGACCCCCTCTGCGAGCCTCGAGACGACGTCGGTCGCGGGCTCCCCCTCATCGGGCAGCGTGCGGCCCAAGCGGTCCTTGACCTCCTCTGCGCCGAGGCGCGGGGGGATCGGCCGTTCCCGGATGTCGGCGAGCCACGCTCGCGCATGGTGGCCGGCGAGGTCGAGCACCGCGTCGTAGGGTGTCGCGGGTGTCGTCTGCGGTTCGTCTTCGTCGGCCATCACGTCACCCGATTTCCGCGCGACAACGCGCAGTCCGATTCTGCTCTCGGGGTCATTCCCGGTCAACGATGGTCAGCACATCGGGATGCAGCACTCGGCCCGTGTTCTGGGGGGACGGGTCGAAGTCCGCCCGTATGGCGGCCTCGGCCCGCCGTGGCGCCGATCCCGGCGGGCCGCGCCACATGCATGTGCCCCGAACGTGGGGTCCAAATGGGGGACACAGACTCTTGCCGCACATAGCGGGCAGCGGCATACTCACACCTACGACGCACTCCGGCATCCGAACCCCGGGGCGTCGTCCATGAGGGGGCGCATCGGACGATGTCATTCGTGCTTGGTATCGACATCGGCACCAGCCGAATCGGGGCAGCGACGGCCCGACTCGATCACCGCGGAAGCATGAGCGTGACACCTTTCGCGCTGGGGCGCAGGGGTGACTCCATCGCGACGGTGGTCTACGTATCGGACGACGGTGACCTGCTGTTCGGCGATGCCGCCGAACGCCGTGGCGTCGCTCGCCCCGAGCGGCTCGTGCGCGAGTTCAAGCGCAACATCGGCGATGACATCCCCCTCGTCATCGGCGGTCGTTCCCTCTCTCCCGAAGAGTTGTACGCGCAGACCTTCGCATCGGTCGTCGACACCGTCACCGAGCGCGAGGGCTCTCGCCCCGAGGCGATCTCGCTCACGCATCCCACGGCGTGGGGACCGCACCGCCTCGGCCTGATCCAGGCAGCGCTTCGCCGTCTCGACATCAACGACGTATCAATGATCACCGAGCCCGAAGCCGCCGCCCGCCACTACGAGGGTGCGCGGCCGATCGAAGCGGGTGCCTCGATCGCGGTGTACGACCTGGGCGGCGGCACGTTCGATTCGGTGGTGCTGCGCAAGGGCGCGGACTCGGATTTCGCGGTCATCGGCGAGCCCGCGGGCCTGGAGGATCTGGGCGGGGCGGATTTCGACGATGCGGTCTTCCGGCACGTGGTCGCGACCTCCGGCCTGGAGGTGTCGGCCTTGTCGGTCGACGATCCCGATACCCGCCTCGCGCTCGCCCAACTGCGCCGGGAGTGCATCGATGCGAAGGAGGCGCTGTCGTTCGATTCGGATGCCACGATCCCGGTGCTGATACCGCCGAGCCGATCGAGTGTGCGCCTGACCCGCTCCGAGTTCGAGCAGATGATCGAGGGGCCGCTCGACAGAACACTGGACGCACTCGAGACCACGATCGATTCGGCCGGTCTCACTCCCGATCAGCTCGAGGCGATCCTGCTCATCGGGGGGTCATCGCGGATCCCGCTCGTTGCGCAACGCCTCTCCGGGCGATTCGACCGCCCACTGGCGGTCGACGCCGACCCCAAGGCTGCCATCGCCCTGGGGGCGGCGCGTTCCACGCTCATGCAGCTGATCGAACGTCGACCCGCCGGCGCGTTGATGGCGTTCGGTACCGCAGTGGCGCGTACCGGCGTGGAAGCGGAACCCGCGGGCACCGCGAGCGACCTCGTGCTCGCGAGCACCGCCGGCGCCCTCGCTCCGGTGGCATCCGCGCAGGCCCGCTCCTCGAAGCACCGGTCGCCGTTCCTGCTCGCGGGCGCGGTCACCGTGATCGCCGGAGCCATCGTCATCACCGGAACGCTTACCGCAGGTTCACGGCTGCCCGATGCGGACCCCGTCGCTTCGACTGACCGGGCACGTCCATCGGGCGCGATCCGAGCGATGCCGTTCCGGGCGGCCGATCCGGCGGCGAACATGCTGCCTCCGGCCGCGATCGCGCTGCCTCCGAACACGCCCGAGACGATCGAGCGAACCGCCGACATCGACGATTCCCCGCGGAGCCCGTCCGCGGAGTCGTCTCCGAGTGCGCGTCCGGTGGCGCCTCGCAACTCCCCACAGGCCGCGTCGAACCCCTCGCCGCAGACGGTCGACCAGCCCGTCGACTCCACACCCGACCCGACCACAGACCCGACCACCCCACCCCCGCCCGACCCGACCACCGAACCACCCCCACCCGACCCGACCACCGACCCCACCACCGAACCACCCCCGCCCGACCCGACCACCGACCCACCCGCGCCCGACCCGACCACTCAACCCTGATCCGGGACCGATGATCGAGCCACTGTCATGACCGTCCTGCAGGTGTCGCACCAGCCGCTCCCCGAGACCGAGCGGTCGTTCGTGTGGGAGCGCCAGATGCGTCCGGCCGTGGACGCGATCGTCGCCCCTGGGATCCGACCCACTCGGGCGATGGTCGTGGGCAACGCCGGCTCGGGCAAGTCGACTGTGCTGCGCCACCTCCAACGGAAGCTCGCCGAACACGACCGCGAGGCGAGTCTGCTGACCGGCGGCGAGGCGGATGTCGCGAGGGTCCCACGTTCGCACGTGATGCTCGTCGACGACCTGCACCTGATGGACGCCGACCAGCTGGAACTCATCCGAATCCGTTCGGATGATCCCGATGGCGCACTGGTCGTGACCAGCCGCCCTTGGCCGCTGTCGGATGCCCTGACCACGATCACGCGACAGCTGGAGCGCGCACGACCGGCGCTCGTGCTCGGTCATGTCTCACGGGCGGACATCCTCACCCATCTGGAGAGCGGCGACCAGTTGATCCCGGGTGCCTGCGTCGATCACATCCTCTCGGCCACCGGAGGCGTGTCCTGGCTGGTATCCGAGGCGCTGATGGCCCACGACGAGCGCGACTGCCACGACGATGACGCCCACGGCGAGCTCGCCCGCGTGCTGCAGGAGCGGGTCGCCCACCGGCTCGACACCCTCGACTCCGATCTCCGCCACACGATCGAGGTCCTCTGCGTCGCAACCGGGCAGGCGCGGCCATTTCTCGGTACTCCCGAACGCAGCGACGACAGCATCATGCAGGGGTACGCCGAGGGCCTGCTGATGCGCAACGGCCAGCCGGTGCCGCTCGTGCGCGCCACGGTCAGGGCGACGATCCCGGTGCACCGCCTCATCGACGTGAGCAGCGGACTGGCGGAGCTCATCGCGCGCTCCGCCGAGACCGGGGATCCCGACGAGCACAAGTGGGTGAGCCTCATCCACGATCCCGAGGTCGGTGCCGCGCTCGTGCGGCACGGCGATGCGATGCTGGCGTCGCATCCACGGCGAGCGACCGAGCTGTACCGCGCCGCGGTCGAATCCGGCGTGGAACCGGCGACCATCACGGCGCGCCAGGCCCAGGCCGCGTGGGCCGCGAACGATCTCGATGCCGCCGGTGTCCTGATCGAGGCGGCCACGCCCGCAGCGCGGGAGATCGACGGCGATCGGCTGACGGATGTCGCGGCCGCCGTCTGGGCGTCCCGGGGCATGTTGGAACAGAGTGCCGCGGTCTACCGGGCTGCTCCACCCGAGGAGCCCGATTCCACTGTTCGGGCGACGATCGCCGAGTTCGGCGTCGGCGCCGTCGGCGAGACGACCCAGCACGTTCGAAACGCCGAGACTGAACGCGGCGGCGCGCCATCGGCGTTGGGTGTCTCCATGCGGTTGCTTCGTCGAGGGCTCTCGGCATCGGTCGCGCTCGAAGGTTCCCCGACCATGATGATCGACCTGGTGCGGGCCTCCGAGATGTACACGTCCTCACGCACGTCGATGGCGATCCCCGAGCTGCCCGCCGTGATCGCGGCGACGGTCGCGATCAACCTCGGAGACCTCGCCACCGCGCATTCCGTGATCGACGATGCGATCGCGGGCGGCCACGGCGGCGAGTGGGCGCGCGCGCGCCTGCTGCTCTGGCGCGCGTGGATCGCAGTGCAACAGGCCCGGCCGACCGAGGCGCGCGAGTCGCTCGCCCGGGCGCTGGAGTGCGCGCCGACGACATCCCCACGCGATGCACTGCTGGCGCGTGCGATCCAGGTGGCCATCGCACGCCGGTACGAGGATGCTGCGGGCCTGCAGGCAGCATGGCGTCAGGCCCGGCCGAGCATCCTTCGCACCGAGATCGACCTGTATCTGCTGCTCCCGCTGACCGAACTCGTCTGCTCGGCGGCGAAAGTGGGCGACACCGAACGCATCCAGTCCCACTTCACGCGCGGTCTCCAGATCGTCGACGCCCTGGGATCTCCACCGCTCTGGTCGGCGCACCTGCGCTGGGCGGGCATCCAGCAGGGCATCCTGTTGAGCCGACCCGATGATCTCGCTCCGCACGCGCACGCGCTCGTGTCGGCAGCACCCACGAGCCGAATCGCCGCGATCATGGCCAAGGCCGGCAGGGTGTGGACCTCAGTGCTCGCCGGCTCGGTGGATGCCGATGCCGTAGAGGCATCCGCCCGTGGCCTGGCCTCGACCGGGCTCGCCTGGGACGCAGCGCGCCTGGCCGGGCACGGTGCCGGACGCGCCTCCGACCGCAAGGTCGCCGCGCGGCTGTTGGCCTGTGCTCGCGAGTTGCACCCCAACGATGCCGTACGACGACCGGCGGCATCCGGAACGGAGTCATCGACGTCGCAGCCGCCAACGGCCGCGACCGAGGTGCTGAGCGAACGCGAACTCGAGGTGGCCAAGCTCGTCCTGCAAGGCAAGACGTATGCCGAGATCGGCGAGACCATCTTCATCTCGCCGCGAACGGCGGAGCACCATATCGCACACATCCGCCGTCGGCTGGGTGCTTCGTCCCGTTCCGACGTGATCGCCAAGCTGCGCGTGCTGATCCACGAGTCCGCAGCCGCCGAGGACGTCTTGCCCGCCGATCACGGGCCTGCAGACGGACCCCCCTAATCGCCCCCGACCGATATCGGGATTACCCCCGATGCTGGGCCCAGCACAACTTCATACTCTTGAACAGACGATTTCGTGCACATGCGCAGATCCTGCATCTCGACCGCTGAGGGAGCCGATCCATGGACACACCGGTAGCGACCATCGCTGACGCGTTGATCGCGTTCATCCTGAGTCTTCTTCGCGACCCTGAAGCGGTCGAGGAGTTCAATGCGGCTCCACACGCGGCAATGGCGAGCAACGGCCTGGAAGGGGCCTGCGCGGCCGACGTGAAGGCGGTCGCACCGGTGATCATCGACCACCCTGACGTGACCCCGAAACCCGACGGACCCGTGTATCCTCCTGAACCGCCCGACGAGGTGATCAAGGAGATCAGCCGAATCGTCAATCAGTTCACGACGATCGACAACCGGGCCACCGTCATCGATCAGTCGACCAATCAGAACATCTGGGCCAAGGGCGACGTCACACAGATCTTCGATCAGGAGGCCGTCGTGGCCGTGGGCGACGACTCCGTCGCTGCAGGCGACGACGCAGCCGTCGACAATTCCGAGAACGAGGTCACGGTGGGCGATGTCGCGGTGGGCAACACCAGCGGCTCGCACAACACGACGACGACGGGTACGCCGCCCGACGAGGCCGCGGCCGTTGCGCCGGCCGACCCCGCCGTCAGCACCGAAGTCACTGCAGTGGACGAGACTCCCGAGGCGGTCACCGCCACGACCGACGCGGCGACCACGGCCGTCGATGACGCCGCCGCCTCGGCGGAGGAGCCCGACGTGCTGATGACCGACCTCACGGCGACGGATTCGTACGACACGGGCGAAGCCCTCGTCGCGCCCGAACCGGAACCGTATCCTGAAGAGCCGGTCGAGGAGCAATAGACTGGCGCCGGTGACCGACCAGACGAATCCGGCCGCAGGCCGCAAGAGAGAGGCACCCGAGCGCCCTTCGGTGGCGAATCCGAACGCCGCGCCGGTGCTCGTGAAGCTGACCCCGCCGTTCTCGGTGCGGATGAGCCAGTTCTTCTGGATCCTCAGCTTCGCCGTCGGCGGGTTCACGACGGTGTACTTCTTCATCATCCGGCAGACCCAGCTGCCACTGATCGCTGACGTCGTGCGCGGGGTCAGCGAGGGGCGCGACGACCAGACCTATCAGACCGCGGCCGACATCGTCTTCTGGACGATCTTCGGGTTGCTCGTGGCCACCCTGCTGACGCAGATCACCCTCTTGGTCTCGTTCATGAGCCGCCGTCCGCACATGCGGTGGTGGCAGTTGGCGACGCTCGCGGTCCAGGTCGCGGTGCTGGTGTTGTCCATGGAACTGGTCGCGATCGGCGACCAGGGCAGGCAGTTGCGGCTCCTACTTGCCGCCGAATGCGCGCTCGTGCTCATCGCCCTGCTGTGGAGCGTGCTGCCCGGTGCCATCGCGTGGTCCGCCCGCCAGCACGACATTCGCCGGGGCCCCGAGCCCTGACGAGATTTCGTCCAGGCTCCGGATCACCACCCGGCACGCGCCCATGGCGGCGCGGTCGGTCAGCGGAGACTCGCTGAGGCGGCGCCAGTACGCCAGGAGCTCGTCCACGCGCGCTCTGCGCGTCGTGGTGTCGGAGCTCGCCGGCACTCCGAGGCGGACGTGTGTCGGCGTGCCCTGCGCGCCGATGATGGTCTGTGCGGCAGCAGCGTCCTGCGCCGACAGGGGCAGTCCATCGGATCGTGCACTCGCCAAGAGCGACAGCTCGCGCAGCGCGTGAGCGGTCGCGGTGATGCGCTCGATGCCACCGCGGATCTCTTCCGTGCCAGTGCGCGGTCGTTCCCGCAAGAGCCGCTCGAGCCCGAGCAACGCGCCGCGCACCTTGAGCGTCGATGCCCGCGTGTGGAACTGGTTTCGCACGAACTGCTGAAGCTCGATGAGCCCGCTCTGCTGCACCATCTGCTCCGAGAGTTCGGACGAACTCTCGATCCCCCCGCGGATGAGGGCTGTGGCCAGACGCACGCCGAAGAGGCCGAACCGTCCGAGCAGATACCGGCGTTCGGCCGCGCTCAGCGTCGTGGCGTCGGAGTCCCGCGTGAAGCGGTCGGCCGACATGAGGAGGCGTTCACGGTCTGCGCGTTCGAGTGCCGCCAGCTCCCGGAACGCCGTGTACTCCCCCTCGCGGAGTGTGCGGGCGCCCTCCGCCACGAGCCCCGCCACCGGGATGACGCTCAGCACCAGCGCCGCCAAGTCGCCGTCGAGTTCGTACCGCCTGGCCACCTTTCGTGCGGACAGGAGCGAATCGATCCTGCCCGAGCCGATCTCGTCGGAGCGCGACAGCACCGCGACCGCGCAGATGGTCTGCGCGGCTCCCGCCGCGGTGTCGCGGAAGGCCTCGAGGAACTTGACATCCGACGCGTGCAGGTGCCGCATGAGGTAGACGACGGCGTCCGCAGCCGACGGTGCATCCTCGGGGGTGAGAAAACGCGTCGTCCGCTCGGAGGTGCTCTCCGACAGCGAAGCGATGCCCGGCGTGTCGATGAGGATCATCGACCTCAGCCCCGACAGCGGCCAGCCGACGTCGATCCACCCCACCTCCTCGGCGGGCGTGCCGTCGAGGTCGATCACGAGCCGCCCCCGATCGCGTCGCACCGGCATCCGCCTCGGCTCGCCCTCCTTCGGGTGGAGCGTGATGGTCGGGGTCGCGGAGTATCGGTACCAGGTGACGACCCGTGTGCACTCGCCGGCGTCGGTGGGGGCGATCTGCTCGCCGAGCAGCGCGTTCAGCAGGGTCGACTTGCCCGCTTTCACCATGCCGGCGACGGCCAGCCGCAGGGGTTCGCGCAGACGCCGCTCGAGTTCGTCGATGGACGCCTGCGCGGCGGCATCGTCGTGGTACACGGTGCGGGCGATGCGCAGCAGTTCCTCTGCGGCATCCGTCGCCTGAGCAGTCACCGCTGCCCCGCCTCGAGGCGCAACGGCGGCGGTTCGGGGATCTCGGCGCGGAGCCGTTCGAGCTGACCGATCTGCGCCCTCAGCTGGGCCACGCGCTGGTCTCGCTTTGCCGTGTACGTCGTGGCCGTCTGCTTCGCCGTCGCGAGCGCCTCCGACAACGAGCGATGCATCTCTTCGGCCATGGCGCCGAAGTGGTCGCGGGCGGCTCGCTGCACCAGACGAAGCCGGTCCTTGAGCTGCTTGCCGACCTGGAAGTTCACCTCGTCGATATAGCGGCGCACGTGGCCTTTCGCTTCGTGCTGCCTGCGTGTCAGGCGTACGCTCATGTCTTCGCGGTAGGCGCGCCGACCGACCAGCACGCCGGCGAGCAGCGACAGTGGATTGATGAGCGTCATTCCGATCAGCCCGGTGGCGAGGCCGACCATCAGCACGCCGCCGTAGGACCCGCGGACGCCGATGTAGATCTTCTCCGCCGCACCGAGTCGACCCGAGTCCAGCCAGGAGATGTCATCCACCGGGTCGAGCACACCCTGGGTGTCGCCGACATCGATGACCGGGATGTCGGATTCCCCTTTGCTGAACAACTCGGCGACCTCTTCCGATAGCCAACGCGAGCGCTCGTCGGTCCATACGAACGTCTCCGAAACGGCACTGGCCACTCGCTGGTCGAGCCATTCGGTGATCTGGTCCCAGATAGGTCCGGGGTCGCCCTCCTCGACGGCGACTTCGGCCTCGCGCTGCACCTTGCGAAGACGGTCGCGCAGGTCGTGCTCCATGTCGGCGATGAGGTCGGCGATACCGTCGGTGAGGGTCACCTGCCAGCGCGCGGAGCGCCCACGGAACTCGTCGGCGCGCGCCTTGGCCACCTCGAGCTCGGCGATCATGCGCGGTGTGTCCTCGGGGTGCAGAATCGCGTTCAGTTCGGAGCGCAGCGACATCGTGAGCTGCTCCACCACCGACACGAGGTCGTGCACGGCGCTGCGTTCATGGATGACCTCGGCTCGGCCGAGCACCTCGCGGCGCAGATGCGCGACGAGCGCGGGGAAGCCCGACTCGTCATTGACGGCCCGGTCCTGAAGTTCGGCAGCGAGCAGTCGCAGGTCGCTGGAGACGGAGAACATCGGCACGTCGCCGGCGCCCTCGAGATGTCCTCGGTTGATCTGCTCGATCTCACGCCAGGCCGGGTAGAGGTCGGTCTTGGCGAGCACGGCAGCGACGTTCGGGGAGATGCGCATGGCGTGCTTGAGGAACTGTACCTCGGGGTCGGTGTACTCCTGCGAGGCATCCGATACCAGCAGTACTGCGTGCGCCGTCGTCAGTGCCGACAGCGTCGCCAGGGCATTGGATGACTCCAGCCCTCCGACGCCGGGCGAGTCGACGAGCTTCAGCCCACCTTTGAGGATCTCCCTCGGCAGCAGCACCTCGGCCGACACGATGCGGCGTTCGTTGCGTGGATTGCCGCGTTCCGAGACGAAGTCGGAGATCTGCTCGAGCGGGATCTGCCGACGCTCGAGTGTGGTCGCAGAGGTGGCGGCATCCTCGTGCTGCTCGAGCACCCAGGCCTGGGGCTCCTCCGCGTACCCCACGGACGTGGGCACGCTCGTGGCGATGTCGTCATCGACCGGGCAGGCGGGGGCGTTCACCAGGGCGTTGATGAGCTTGCTCTTGCCCTGCTTGAACTCGCCGACCACGATGACACGGATGTCTGGATCGACCAGTCGCATCTGCGTCTGCTCGAGTCGCTTCGCAAGATCGCCGCGGCCGGACGCAGCGGCGAGCCGCCCGACGTCGCGGATGACCTCCACCATGGCCGACGACTCGCCCGAGATCCCTTGCGCGCGGGGCACGTCGTCGGGCGTCACTGCCCGCGGTGCTTCGACTGCTGCGGATTCATCGGTGTTGGCTGGTTCCGGCACGAATTCCCCCAGGCTCTCGTTCCATGGTGGCAGAGGACGGATCGGAGTGCACCCCGTCCCGTGACGTCTCCGGCCTCAAAGTGGGAAGTCCAGCCCAGCGCTCCCGCCGTCGATGACGGTGTCGCCGCCGTCATCGCCCCAGATGAGCGCGGCGTCGACCTCCCAATCGGATGCGTTGACGTTCTCGATCTCGTCACTGAAGAGGTTCGCCGCGGTCGGGTCTCCTGCGGTCGGGTCGGAGAGGGCATCCGCGAGGGTGGAATCCCAGCCGTCGTCGTCGAACATCTCGTCGGCACCCACTGGCTGGTCCGCGGAATGCTCGACCGCGTCGCCGTCGGGAAGCGGGCCATGCTCGCTCGGCGATTCGTCACTGGACATTTCTGTTGCTTTCAGGGTTGGGGGAATACCTCGTCAGCCACCGCCGCCGGGGCCGGATGGTGGTGTGCCCGGCCGCCCCATTCGGGGCGGCCGGGCAGGCCGTGCAACGTCCTACAGCGTGACGTCGTCGACCTGTACCGCGACGGCGTCTGGGCTGAGGATGTTGGCGTTGTCGACGTCGATGTCCACGTCCGTTGAGTAGTCGTCGTTGAACGAGTCTTCGACGTCGACATCCCAGTTGGTCTCCGTGTTGTTGGAGTCCCACGTGTTGAACATGGAGACGTCGCCGACCGAGATGTCGGTGCTGGAGTTGTCGACCCAGGCGTCGCCGCCCGCAGCGACCGAGCCGTCACCCGAGGCGACGTTCGCCTCGTTCTCGAACGACTGGTACACGTTGCCGCCACCACCGTCGCCGCCGATGGCGCCCACGTTGCCGCCGTCGCCGCCGTCACTGCCGCCGCCGTCGCCGCCGGCACCGTCGCCTCCTGCGCCGCTGCCACCGTCGCCACCAGCACCACCGTCGCCATCCGCGCTGCCGGAACCACCCGTGCCGTCGCCGCCGGCACCGCCGTCGCCGCCGGCACCGCCGGCACCGAGTACGCCGCCGCCGCCGGCACCGCCGTCGCCACCGCTGCCGCCCACGGCCGCGCCGCCGATGCCGAGCCCCAGGTTGTCGCCGCCGTCGCCACCTGGCGCACCGAGGCCGACGCCACCGATACCTGCACCGCCGGCGCCGCCGGACCCGTCGCCGCCGGAGGCGTCAGCTGCCGCCAGGCCGACTCCGCCGGAGCCGCCGCTGGCCGAGATGTTCTGGTTGACGGACTGGTCGACCACCGTCGAGCGGTTGTCGATGTTCACCTCGGTGTCACCGCCGCCGTAGCCGTGGCCGCCACCGCCACCCCCGACGATGTTGAGGTCGTCGAAGCCGACGTTGTATTGCCGGATGCCGGCGTTGACCGAGTTGTCGACCGGGTTGAACGAGTCGCTCACGTACACCGAGTTGTCGGAGTTGTCATTGTACGAGTCGTTCGTCGAGTTGTCCGAGTGGTCGGAGTTGTCGGAGTTGTCGTTCCACGAGTCGTTCGTCGAGTTGTCGGTGTTGTGCGACAGGAAGTCGTCGTTGTCCGAGTCGACGTCATTGCCGTTCAGCGAGCCGACGTTGTTGTCGTTCAGCGAATCGACGTTGTTGTCGTTCAGCGAGTCGACGTTGTTGTCGTTCAGCGAGTCGACGTTGTTGTCGTTCAGCGAGCCGACGTTGTTGTCGCTGATCGGCACCGCCACGTTGACATTGAAGGAGTCGCGAACGCGATTCCAGACGTTGTTGTCATCGAAAGGCATGAGGTGATCCTTCGCTATCCCGGACGCTGCCGCGCCCTGCTGTCGGTTATGTGTCCCACGGTACGAGCCGGCCGTGTGCTCGGCATCGGGGGCTAGCCCGAGGGTTCATGGGGGCGATGCGGGGTCTCGGGTGCTCGATCGGGGAAGCGATAGGGGATGCCGCGAGCCCCGTCCGTGCCGCCCGCGACCTGCCCAGGACACGGGTGTGCCCGGCCGCCCCACAGGGACGGCCGGGCTGGACCGGAATGTCCTACAGCGTGATGTCGTCGACCTGTACGGCGACGGCGTCTGGGCTGAGGATGTTGGCGTTGTCGACGTCGACGTCCACGTCCGTGGAGTAGTCGTCGTTGAACGAATCTTCGACGTCCACGTCCCAGTTGGTCTCCTCGTTGTAGGAGTCCCACGTGTTGCCGATCGAGACGTCGCCGACCGAGATGTCGGTGCTGGAGTTGTCGACCCAGGCGTCGCCGCCTGCAGCGACCGAGCCGTCACCCGAGGCGACGTTCGCCTCGTTCTCGAACGACTGGATCACGTTTCCGCCGCCACCGTCGCCGCCGATGGCGCCGACGTTGCCGCCCTCGCCGCCGTCGCCCCAGCCGCCGTTGCCACCGGCGCCGGCGCCGCCGGTGCCGCTGCCGCCGTCGCCCGCGGCGCCGCCGTCGCCGTCTGCACTGCCGGAACCACCCGTGCCGGCTCCGCCGGCACCGCCGGCACCGCCGTCGCCGCCTGCGCCGAGTCCGCCGACTCCGCCGGCGCCACCTGCGCCACCTGCGCCACCGGTACCGGCTCCGCCGGTGCCGAGTCCCAGGTTCGCGCCGCCTGTACCGCCGACGCCGCCTGTGCCCGGAGCGCCCGTGCCTGAGCCGCCATCGCCGCCATCCCCGTCGCCACCGGACGCGTCTGCGAGCACTCCCGCGCCGCCGCCGTCGCCGCCGCTGGCGGAGATGTTCTGGTTCACGGACTGGTCGACCACCGTCGAGCGGTTGTCGATGTTCACCTCGGTGTCGCTGCCGCCGTAACCGCGGCCCCCGTACCCGGCGGCAGCCGCGCCGCCGCCACCGCTGACGATGTTGAGGTCGTCGAAGCCGACGTTGTACTGCCGGATGCCGGCGTTGACCGAGTTGTCGACCGGGTTGAACGAGTTGCTGATGTCCACCGAGTTGTCGGAGTTGTCGTTGTGCGAGTCGTTCATCGAGTTGTCCGAGTTGTCGGAGTTGTCGGAGTTGTCGTTGTTCGAGTCGTTCGTCGAGTTGTCGGTGTTGTGCGACAGGATGTCGTCGTTGTTCGAGTTGACGTCGTTGTAGTTGAGCGAGTCGACGTTGTTGTCGTTCAGCGAATCGACGTTGTTGTCGTTCAGCGAATCGACGTTGTTGTCGTTCAGCGAATCGACGTTGTTGTCGCTGATCGGCACCGCCACGTTGACGTTGAAGGAGTCGCGAACGCGATTCCAGACGTTGTTGTCATCGAAAGGCATGAGGTGTTCCTTCGCTTCCCCGGACGCTTGGCGCCCTGCTGTCGGTTGTGGGTCTCACGCTACGAGCGAGACGCAACCGTCGGCATCGGGGGCTATCCCGAGGGTTCGTGCGGGGTCCGTAGGGGTCTCTGCCATCCGATCGGGGTGCGATAGGGGATGCCGCCCGACGTCAGCGCGGGTCTGCCGACACCAACCGCACCGTGAGCGAGTCGACGAGGGTGGCGATTGCATCGTCGGCCGCCCATCGTGCCGCGAGTCGCTGCAGCACCGTGTCGAGCTCTGCACGGCTGAGGCCGCCGACGAGCGTCAGCCGAACCAGGAGTTCGGGCCCGGCGAGCCGCGCATCGGGATCGCCGGCTTCGAGGTCGACGCCGAGCACCGAGAGCTCCGTGCCGATCGAGCGCTCGAATGCCGCGAATACCTCGGGCGAGTCGAATGACGGATGCCACGCCTGCGACTGTGCGACGGCCCACACGGCGGGCCGCCGCAACACGAACTCACTGTCGGAGCCCGGATCGAGCACGATCAGGTCGGTTCCCTCATCGGCCGCCGCGAGCGCGACTCGCACGCCATCGGCCGGTACCGGACGGGCCTCGGGGTTCCACCGAGACATCGCCTCGACGGACGAGAACACGGGCAGCACGCGACGACCGTCGGGGCCCTCCACCGTGACGATCGACAGCTCCTGGCTCTTGTCGACGGCGAGACCGTGCGGGCCGAGCTCGACGCCGGCCACCCGGTCCGAGTCGCCTGCTGCTGAGTCCACCTCGTCGGCCGACGAGGCTGTGCCGAGCTCGGCGACCAGTGGAATCAGGAGGCGAGACTGCGCGAACGCGGCGACGACGTCGCCCTGACCGCCGTCGCCGGAACGGAACCGCCTGAGCGCCGCGGCGAGCGCCTCGGGCGCACGTCCATCGTCGCGTGCGTGCGCGTTCGGCTGGAAGGCGCGACCCGCCCACGGCACGCCCGCCGAGTCGGTCGCACCGTCTGGCACGTCGGAACGCGCCGGCGCGGCATCCGCCGGGTCGCGGTCGGGGTCAGTAGCCCGCGACATCCAGCGCCTCGGCCAGCGTGAACGCACCCGCGTAGAGGGCCTTGCCGATGATCGTGCCTTCGAGGCCGAGGGGCACGAGCTCGCGCAGCGCCGCGATGTCATCGAGGCTCGAGATACCGCCCGACGCGACGACGGGCCGGTGCGTGCGGTCCATCACCTGGCGCAGGAGGTCGATGTTCGGGCCCTGCAGCGTGCCGTCCTTGGTGACGTCGGTGACGACGTAGCGGGCTGCTCCGGCCTCTTCGAGGCGGTCCATGACCTGCCACAGGTCGCCGCCGTCCTTGGTCCAGCCGCGCGCCGCGAGCGTGGTGCCGCGAACGTCGAGTCCGACGGCGATGGCCTCGCCGTACTGTGCGATGACGGATGCCGCCCATTCGGGATTCTCGAGTGCGGCCGTGCCGAGGTTGATGCGCTTCGCTCCGATGTCGAGGGCGTGCTCGAGTGAGGCGTCGTCGCGGATGCCGCCCGACAGCTCGACGTTCACGCCGCGCACCTGGCGGATGACCTTCTTCAACACGCCCGTGTTCGAGCCCCTGCCGAACGCGGCATCGAGGTCGACGAGGTGGATCCACTCGGCGCCCTGCTTGGCCCAGTCTTCGGCTGCGTCGACGGGATCGCCGTAGTTCGTCTCGGTTCCGGCCTCGCCCTTCGTCAGGCGGACGGCCTTGCCACCCGCGACATCGACTGCCGGCAGCAGTTCGAGACGGGGGGAATTGTTGAACTCACTCATCACTGTCCTTGATTCGGTGGCTGCGATTCGCCACGGCGGCACAGTCACAGCATCCTAGTCCGCTGGAGGTCGGGCACGTGCGAAAGACGCCGATCGGTCAGCCGAACGAGCCGATCCAGTTCGAGAGCAGGCGGATACCGGCATCCGATGACTTCTCGGGGTGGAATTGGGTGGCCGAGAGCGGGCCGTTCTCGACCGCCGCGAGGAACCGCCCGCCGTGCTCGGACCAGGTGAGTCTCGGCGTCGGGAACGGCGGCATCGTATCGAGCAGCCATTCCTGAGCAGCGAAGGAGTGCACGAAGTAGAAGCGTTCGTCTTCGATGCCATCGAAGAGCATTGAGCCGGTATCGGCGTCGACGGTGTTCCACCCCATGTGCGGAAGCACGGGGGCCTGCAATTCGGTGACCACGCCGGGCCATTCGCCGAGCCCCTCGCTGTCGACGCCTCGCTCGACGCCGCGTTCGAACAGCACCTGCATGCCCACGCAGATGCCGAGCACCGGTCGGCCGCCCGCGAGGCGCCGGTCGATGATCTCGTCGCCGCGCACGGCCCGGAGCTGGTCCATGACGGCCTTGAACGCGCCGACCCCCGGCACCACGAGCCCGTCGGCCTCGAGCGCCGCCGCTCGATCGGCCGTGACCTGCACCTCGGCCCCGGCACGTTCGAGCGCCTTCGCCGCCGAATGCACGTTGCCCGAGCCGTAGTCGAGCACCACGACGCGCTTCGCGCCGGTCACAGCGCTCCCTTGGTCGAGGGGACGCCCGACACGAGCGGGTCGAGCGCCTTGGCCTGCCGGAAGGCTCGGGCGAACGCCTTGAACTCCGCCTCGGCGATGTGGTGGGGGTCGCGACCGCCGAGCACGTTGACGTGCACCGTGAGGCCCGCGTTGAACGCGATCGCCTCGAAGACGTGGCGCACCATCGACCCGGTGAAGTGGCCGCCGATGAGATGGAACTCGAATCCGGCGGGTTCACCGGAGTGCACCAGGAAGGGTCGCCCCGAGATGTCGACGACGGCCTGCGCCAGCGCCTCGTCGAGCGGCACGAGCGCGTCGCCGTAGCGTGAGATGCCGCGCTTGTCGCCGAGCGCCTCACGGATCGCCTGGCCGAGCACGATGCCCACGTCTTCGACCGTGTGGTGCACGTCGATCTCGATGTCACCGCGCGCGCGAACGCTGAGGTCGGTGAGCGAGTGCTTGGCGAAGGCCGTGAGCAGGTGGTCGTAGAACGGCACGGATGTCTCGATGTCGCTCGCGCCCGTGCCGTCGAGGTTCAGCGACAGGTCGATGCTCGACTCGCTCGTCTCGCGCTGCACGCGGGCAGTGCGCGGGGCGCCGGGAGAGGTCATGTCGTCAATCCTATTCGGGGGTCGAGGGAGCGAATACGGCGACCGCCTCGAGGAAGGCGGTGGTCTCGGCTTCGGTGCCGGCCGTCACCCTGAGGCAGCCCGGGAGGCCGATGTCTCGGATCAGGATGCCGCGCGCGAGCAGGCCCTCGAACACCGCGTGCGGCTCGTCGACGCCGCCGAAGAGCACGAAGTTCGAGTCGCTCCGGTAGGGCCGGAACCCGAGTCGGGCGAGTTCGGCGGAGATCCGATCGCGCTGGCGGCGGATCTCGTCGACCATCGCGAGCATCTCCCCTGAGTGCGCAAGTGCCCCGAGCGCAGCCGCCTGCGTGAGCGCCGACAGGTGGTACGGCAGCCGCACCAGCCGGAGCGCATCGATCACGGCCGGATCGGCCGCGAGATAGCCGACCCGCGCCCCGGCGAAGGCGAACGCCTTGCTCATCGTGCGTGAGACGAGCAGGCGCGGGCGACCCTCGAGCAGGGTGAGTGCGCTCGGAGTGCCGGCGCCGGCGAACTCGAAGTAGGCCTCGTCCACGATCACGACGCCCCGAGCCGCGTCGGCGACGGCGGCGACCACGTCGAGCGACAACGGCGTGCCCGTTGGATTGTTCGGGCTGCACAGCATCACGATGTCGGGGTCGTGCTCGGCCACGGCGGCCACGGCGGCCTGTGCGCTCAGCTCGAAGTCGGCGTCACGGCCGGCCGTCAGCCACTCGGTTCCGGTGCCCGACGCGAGCAGGCCGTACATCGAGTAGGTGGGTGCGAACCCGAGTGCACGTCTGCCGGGGCCCCCGAAAGCCTGAAGGATGTGCTGCAGCACCTCATTCGACCCGTTCGCCGCCCAGAGGTGCTCGGCGCCGAGCCCGTGGCCGAGGTATCCCGCGAGGGCGCGGCGAAGCTCGGTGAACTCTCGATCGGGGTAACGGTTCAGGCTCAGGATGGCGGCGGCGACCCGCGCGACGATGTCGTGCGCGACATCCTCAGGGATCGGGTGCGTGTTCTCGTTGACGTTCAGGGCGACCGGCACGGTCTTCTGCGGGGCGCCGTAGGGCGTGCGGTCGCGCAGGTCGTCGCGGATCGGCAGGTCGTCGAGGCTCGTCACCCGTCCATGCTAGCCACGGGCCGGATGCCGCCCGGAGACCCGCACGTCACGGGACGACCGGAAGCGCCAGGCGCTGGCCAGGCTCGACGACCACGTCGTCGAGCCCGTTGAGCCGGACGATCTCATCGATCACCGCACGGGGGTCGTCGTCGGGGGCGATCGACTCGGCGATGGCCCAGAGCGAATCGCCCTGGTGAACGGTGACGTACTCGAAGGTTCGCGCGCCGAGATCTGAACCGGCGTCGGCGGCGGCACCGCCCGCGCCCAGCACCGCGACGAATGCCCAGGCCACCAATGGCACGGCACCGAGCGTCGTGAAGACCACTCGCCCGCGACGCGTGAGACGGAGCCGGGTCGGTACGGACACCGGCAGGTCACCACGGGTGCGTTCTGCGACGCTGCGTACCTCGGACCTCATCGCTCGAGGCCCGACCGTTGCAGACCCGATCGCTGCACTCATCTCTGCCACCTCCTGTGGGAGCCGCATCCGACCCTCGGCCGGGAGGGCCGGATGCGAAGCTCTGTTCCGAATATATCTTCGAATGTTCGAACCCGCAAGGGCCACACCGCAAGGAATCGCGTCGCCGAATCTGCGACACACTCGAACGGATGTTTGCCGCACCGGCGTGAGCCGGATACAGTTTCGAATGTCTGAGATCAGTGGATCAGACACCACCGACATCCGGCCGCGACGGCCGCAACGAGGGGCGGAGAACTTGAGCACCGACATCGACGACGTGCGCGAGAGCGGCAGGTCGCGCCGCCGCAAGAGCCTCAGTGCGAAGCAGGTCGCGATCCTCGAGGTCATCCAGCGATCGGTGTCGAGCCGGGGCTACCCACCGAGCATGCGCGAGATCGGCGACGCGGTCGGCCTCGCCTCGCTGTCGAGCGTGACCCACCAGCTGAACCAACTCGAACTTGCCGGCTACCTGCGCCGAGACCCGAACCGCCCGCGCGCCCTCGAAGTGCTCATCGAGCTGCCCGACTCGGGCGACCGCCCACCGTCGGAGGGCGAGGCGATCCCCGTGGGCGATGCCGCGATGGTGCCGTTCGTCGGCCGAATCGCCGCGGGCATCCCCATCACCGCCGAGCAGCAGATCGACGAGGTGTTCCCGCTCCCCCGTCAACTGGTCGGCAAGGGCGAGCTCTTCATCCTGAAGGTCGTCGGCGACTCGATGATCGACGCGGCCATCTGCGACGGCGACTGGGTCGTGGTGCGCTCGCAGCGCACGGCGGAGAACGGCGAGATCGTCGCGGCCATGCTCGACGGCGAAGCCACGGTCAAGGTCTTCCGCCAACGCGACGGCCACACCTGGCTGCTTCCCCGCAACACGGCATTCGAGCCGATCGTCGGCGACCAGGCCGAAGTACTCGGCAAGGTCGTCGCGGTGCTCCGCGCCGTCTGAGCGCTCGCGCCGATCAGGTCGCGAGTGCCTCCGCACGCGCGGGACTCGCGGGAGAAAGCCCGCGCAGCCACTCGAAGACCGTGTCCATGAATCCGGCATGGTCGTCGCGGAAGACGGTGTGGCCGGTGCCGGCGACGGTCGCGACCGTCATGCCCTGGCGGCGCAGTTGCGACGCGACGCGTTCGGTCACCAGCAGGCTCTTCTCGGCGAGCACGACCAGCGAGGGCGCGACGAGCCGAATGGGCGGCACCAGCGGCCGGGTATCGGCGAAGCCGAGGATGGTGCGCTTGTCCCAGTCGCGCAGCGTCGCCAGCTCGATGTCGACGTCGGTGGCGCTCCACTTCGGGTTCATCCGCACCAGCGCCGAACGCTTCGGCCGCGGGGCGACGGCGAAGAACGCCTTGAACGCCCAGCCCCTGATACCCGAGGGGAACGAGAACGCCGGGTCGATGTAGATCGCCGCGCGGGGTGCCAGCCGGTCTGCGACGAGGCTCGCGACGAGCCCTCCGAGCGAGTGCCCCATCACGACGTCGGGCGGCCCGTCGAGCAGCGGCGCGAGCGTCTCGACGACATCGTCTGCCCAGGCCGCCGGCGAGTATCGACGCGCTCGCGGGCTGCGTCCGTGCCCCGCGAGGTCGACCGCGAGCACCCGGAAGCCGTGTCCTTCGAGCTCGGCCGTGACGCGATGCCACGCTCGAGAGTCCGACATGATGCCGTGGATGAGGACTGCAGTGCGCGAGCCCCTGCCGGATTCGTGGACCGCAAGTTGCATGAACCGACGGTAGATCATCGGCCTGAGCACTCCCCGGATGCGAGCGGTGAATTCGCCCCGCATCGCGGAGCCGGTTCAGCACGGTGAACTCGGATCGGGCGGATACCGCGGGCCCGCGGCATCCGCCCGATCCGACTGTTATCCGGCGTTGGCGGGCGCCGACAGCTCGGCACGCACCGCACGTGTCGCCTCGATGATGTGCTCGAGCGAGGCGACCGTCTCGTCGTAGCCGCGGGTCTTCAGTCCGCAGTCGGGGTTCACCCAGAGCCTGGACGCGGGGATCTCGGCGACCGCGCGCTCGAGAAGGGCCTGCACCTCGGCGGCGGTCGGCACACGCGGCGAGTGGATGTCGTAGACCCCCGGGCCGATGCCGTGATCGAAGCCGCTGCCCGAGATGTCGTCCACGACCTCCATCCGGCTGCGCGCCGCCTCGATCGAGGTGACATCCGCGTCGAGGTTGCGGATCGCGTCGATCACGACGCCGAACTCGGAGTAACAGAGGTGCGTATGCACCTGGGTCGCGGATGCCGCGCCTCCGGTCGCGAGCCGGAACGACCCGACCGACCAGTCGAGGTACGCCGGCTGGTCGGCGAGTTTCAGCGGCAGCAGTTCGCGCAGCGCCGGTTCGTCGACCTGGATCACCCGGATGCCGGCCGACTCGAGGTCGCCGATCTCGTCGCGTAGGGCGAGCGCCACCTGGCGGGCGGTGTCGCCGAGCGGCTGGTCGTCGCGCACGAACGACCACGCGAGGATCGTCACCGGTCCGGTGAGCATGCCCTTGACGGGCTTCTCGGTCAGCGACTGCGCGTACGTCGACCACTCGACGGTCATCGGCGCCGGACGCGACACGTCGCCCCAGAGGATCGACGGCCGCGTGCAGCGCGACCCGTACGACTGCACCCAGCCGTGCTGGGTGACGGCGAACCCGTCGAGGAGCTCGGCGAAGTACTGCACCATGTCGTTGCGCTCGGGTTCGCCGTGCACGAGCACATCGAGTCCAATCCCTTCCTGCAAGCGGATGACGCGTTCGATCTCGTCGCGCATCAGCGCGCGGTACTCGAGGTCGGTGAGCTCGCCCTTCGCGAGGCGAGCGCGGGCGCGCCGGATGTCTGCGGTCTGCGGGAACGAGCCGATCGTGGTGGTCGGCAGCCAGGGCAACTCGATCGACGCCTGCGCGGCGGCGCGCACCTCGTATGGCTCGCGGTTGAGATCGCGACCAGTGAGCGCATGGAGGCGATCCCGCACGGCGGGAACCCGCACGCCGGGCGCGTTCGCACGATCGGCGAAGGCAGCGGATGCCGCGGCGAGTTCGTCGAGGATCGTCGCCCGTCCGGCGACCAGGCCCCGTTCGAGCGTCGCGACCTGCGCGACCTTCTGGTCGGCGAACGCGAGCCAGCTCGCGAGTCGGGCGTCGAGCGCGGTCTCGTCGTCGACGTCGTGGGGGACGTGCAGGAGCGACGTCGACGTCGACACGGCCACCTCACCGGCGAACGGGCGCAGCGCCTCAGTCAGCTCGAACGCGCGTTCCAGATCGCCGCGCCAGATGTTGCGTCCGTCTATCACGCCGGCGACGAGGGTCTTCGCCGCGAGCGCCTCGGCGGTCGCGGCATCGAGGTGCTCGGGCAGCTCGCCGCGCACGAGGTCGAGTCCGATCGCTTCGATGGGCGCGACCGCAAGCGCAGGCAACAGCTCGTTGAGACCGCCGTACGGTGCGGTGACGAAGACCGACGGGCGGCGATCGGCCGCACCGAGGCTGCCGTAGGCGGCGCCGACGGCGGCGCTGACGCGCACGGGCGATTCCGGTGTGCTCTGGCTCACCAGCGCCGGCTCATCGAGCTGCACCCATTCGACGCCCGCGGCAGCGAGTGCGGCGAGAAGCTCGACGTACACCGGCACGAGGTCGGCGAGCCGGTCGATCGGCCGGAACCCGTCTGGCGCGCCATCCGCGGGCTTGGCGAGGAGCAGGAGAGTCACGGGGCCGACGATGACCGGGCGCGTGATGTACCCACCGGCTTTCGCCTCGGCGAACTCGGCGAGGATGCGATCGGCGTGCAGGGCGAACGTCGTATCGGGACCGATCTCGGGCACCAGGTAGTGGTAGTTCGTGTCGAACCACTTCGTCATTTCGAGCGGGGCGTCGTCGTCTTCGCCGCGCGCGATCGTGAAGTAGCCGGCGAGGTCGATTCCGCCGTGCTCGTCACGCAGGCGGTCGAACCGGCCGGCCACCGCACCGACGGTGAGGGCGGCGTCGAGCACTTGGTCGTAGAACGAGAACGACTCGGGGATCGACGAGTCGTCGCGGCCCAGGCCGAGCGCCGCGAGCCGCTCGCGAGTGGCCGTACGAAGCTCGGCGGCGCGCGCCTCGAGCTCCGCGCCATCGATCGCTCCTGCCCAGAACGCCTCGACAGCGCGCTTCAATTCACGGCGTCGGCCGATTCGCGGGTAACCGAGTATGGTGCCGGTGGGAAACGCTGGGGTGTTCATCGTTCGCTGTTCCTCTCGTTGACGAGCCGGTCGGTCGTGTCGATCCCGAGGCGGTCGAGCACGTCGAGCACGGCCTCATGACGGTTGAAGGTGTAGAGGTGCAGGCCCGGCGCGCCGGCCCCGAGCACCTCGGTGGCGAGACGCGCAGCGTTGGCGGTGCCGAGCTCGGCCTGCGCGTCGGAGTCCTGCGCGCGCTCGAGCGCGGCGACGAGGCCCGACGGCGGCTCGACGCCCGTGAGCTCGGTGAGCCGCGCGAGCCGCGCGGGCGAGGTCACCGGCATGATTCCCGGCAGGATCGGGATGCTCACGCCTGCTGCGCGAGCTCGCTCGACATAGCCGAGATAGTCGTCGGCCCGCCAGAACAGCTGCGTGATGGCCAGGTTCGCCCCGGCGATCTCCTTGGCGAGCAGTGCATCGATGTCCTGGGAGGGGTCGGCCGACCGCGGATGCCCCGTCGGGAACGCCGCGATCGCCACCCGCTCGGGCCGTCGGCGCTCGCGGATCCGCGAAACTCCGGGAAGCCCTGGGATGCCGACCTGCGCGAACGGCTCTC
>DASSBT010000104.1:0-3107 GCA_035698465.1 Agromyces sp.
GAGACCTTCGCCGAAGAGGGCAGGGCGGGGCTCCAGATCACCCTCCTGAGCTTCGGCTTCAAGTACGGCCTCCCAGCCGATGCCGACCTCGTCGCCGACGCGCGATTCCTTCCGAACCCGTTCTGGATCCCCGAACTGCGCCACCTCGGCGGCGAGGACGCCGCCGTGTCGGAGTATGTGCTCGACCAACCCGGCGCCCGCGAGTTCATCGACGCCTACGCGACCGCCCTCGAGCCGGTGCTCGCGGGCTACCAACGCGAGAACAAGCGCCACGCGACGATTGCGATCGGATGCACGGGCGGCAAGCACCGCTCGGTCGCAATGGTCCGCGCGCTGGGAGATCGGCTCGAGCAGATGCCGGGCGTCGTCGTGAGCGTGAAGCACCGTGATCGTGGCCGGGAATGACGGGTGGCGACATGACGAATGAGAGGACGTGAGGTGGCACTGACCGCGGACGTGAAAGAGGAACTCGCGCGGGTCGACGTGTCGAAGACGAGTGTGCGGGCAGCCGAACTCGCATCGGTGCTCCGATTCGCGGGCGGGCTGCACATCATCTCCGGGCGTATCGCGATCGAGGCCGAACTCGACTCCCAGACGATCGCTCGACGCGTGACACGCGACCTGGGGGAGCTGTACGGCGTTCGTCCCGATGTCTCGGTCATCTCGCCGTCGGGGATCCGCCGGTCGAACCAGTACCTCGTGCGCGTGCTCGACGGCGGTGAGACGCTCGCGCGGCAGACCGGGCTGCTCGACGCGCGCCGCCGCCCTGTCCGCGGCCTGCCGAACAAGCTCACCACCGGGTCGCGCGACGACATCGCCGCCGTCTGGCGTGGCGCCTTCCTCGCGCACGGCAGTCTGACCGATCCTGGCCGCTCCGCGGCGCTCGAGATCACGTGCCCCGGAAACGAGACGGCCATGGCCCTCGTGGGCGCGGCCGGGCGACTCGGCATCTCCGCGAAGGCTCGTGAGGTGCGCGGGGTGCACCGCGTCGTGATCCGCGACGGAGAGGCGATCAGCGCGATGCTCGCCCTGATGGGGGCGACCGACACCGTTCGCAACTGGGAGGAGCTCCGGCAGCGCCGAGAGGTGCGAGCGACCGCCAATCGCCTCGTGAACTTCGACGACGCCAACCTGCGCAGGTCGGCACAGGCGGCTGTGGCCGCCTGCGCCCGAGTGGAGCGTGCGATGGAGCTGCTCGCCGGCGACATCCCCGATCACCTGCGTTACGCGGGTGAGCTCAGGCTCGCGCACCGCGACGCGAGCCTTGACGAACTCGGCCACCACGCAGACCCGCCGATGACGAAAGACGCCGTCGCGGGCCGCATCCGTCGCCTCCTCGCGATGGCCGACAAGCGTGCCGCCGACCTCGGAGTCCCCGGCACCGAGGCGAGCCTTCCTCCCGACCTCGACGACGTCTGACGACCGCGACGTCAAGCCGGTGGACGCATCGCCGGGCAGGCATAGACTCGAGAGTGCAGCCGCGGAACACCGGGCAGGAGCCCGGAAAGCCCGGCATCTGACAAGGAGAAGCAATGGTTGACTACACCCTGCCCGACCTGCCCTACGACTACGCGGCGCTCGAGCCGTCGATCAGCGCCACGATCATGGAGCTGCATCACTCGAAGCACCACCAGGCGTACGTGACCGGCGCCAACACCGCCCTCGCGCAGCTCGCCGAAGCGCGCGATTCCGACAACCTGGCCAATGTCAACAAGCTCGAGAAGGACCTCGCGTTCAACCTCGGCGGCCACGTCAACCACTCGGTCTTCTGGACCAACATGTCGCCCGACGGCGGCGACCGGCCCACCGGCGATCTCGCCGCGGCGATCGACGACGACTTCGGTTCGTTCGACAAGTTCCGGGCGCACTTCACCGCGACCGCCCTGGGCGTGCAGGGGTCGGGTTGGGCCGTGCTCGCATGGGACTCCATCGGGCAGCGCCTGATCATGCTGCAGTTCTTCGATCAGCAGGCGAACCTCCCCGCGGGCATCGTGCCGCTGCTCATGCTCGACGTCTGGGAGCATGCCTACTACCTCGACTACAAGAACGTCCGGGCCGACTACGTGAAGGCGTTCTGGAACATCGTGAACTGGGCGAACGTGCAGGAGCGGTTCTCGGCCGCTCGCGAGATGACCTCAGGGCTGCTGCTACTGTCATAGCGGATGGCGTCCGCGGACCCCGTCCGGGGACACTGCCGTCCGATCCGTTCACCTTGCCATCGTGCGTCCCCGCACCGTCGAACAGGAGACCTCCGTGTCTGTAAAGATCGGCATCAACGGCTTCGGCCGAATCGGCCGAAACTACTTCCGAGCCGCGCTCGCGCAGGGTGCGGACCTCGAGATCGTCGCAGTGAACGACCTCACCGACAACAAGACCCTCGCGCACCTGCTGAAGTTCGACTCGGTCACCGGTCCGCTCGACGCGACCGTCGAGTACGACGACGAGCACATCATCGTCAACGGCACGGCGATCAAGGCGTTCGCCGAGCGCGACCCGGCCAATCTGCCGTGGGGCGAGCTCGGCGTCGACATCGTGATCGAGTCGACCGGGTTCTTCACGAAGGCGGGCGACGCACGCAAGCACCTCGAGGCAGGCGCGAAGAAGGTGCTGATCTCGGCGCCTGCAACCGATGAGGATGGCACGTTCGTCATGGGGGTCAACGAGTCCTCGTACGACCCCGAGCGCCACCACATCATCTCGAACGCGTCGTGCACGACGAACTGCCTCGCACCCCTCGCGAAGGTCTTCAACGACGCGTTCGGGATCGAGCGCGGCCTCATGACCACGGTGCACGCGTACACCGCCGACCAGAACCTGCAGGACGGCCCCCACAAGGACCTGCGCCGGGCGCGTGCGGCGGCGATCAACATCGTGCCGACGTCCACGGGTGCCGCGAAGGCCATCGGCCTGGTGCTGCCCGAACTCGTCGGCAAGCTCGACGGCTTCGCCCTGCGCGTGCCGGTGCCGACGGGCTCGATCACCGACCTCACCGTCACCTCGTCCCGTCCGGTCACGGTCGACGAGGTGAAGGCCGCGTACAAGGCCGCCGCCGACGGACCGCTCAAGGGCATTCTGAAGTACTCGGAAGACGAGCTCGTCTCGAGCGA
>DASSBT010000105.1:0-6446 GCA_035698465.1 Agromyces sp.
CCCGGTGGCCGCGCTCCTCGTAGTTGAACGCCGCCTGGAGCAACGCGGTCGACTTGCCCGAGTTCATCGCCCCGTAGCGGAAGTACAGCTTCGCCATCTACTCGAGCAGCCCGTCTTCCGCCGCCCGGCGGATCAGCTCGGACTTGCGGCTCGCAGGCCGACCCGCCTTGGCGTACTTCTCGCGCACGCGGCGCAGGTAGGTCTTCGCCGTCTCGTAGCCGATGTCCATCTGCTCGGCGACCTCGACCGTGCTGTGGCCCTTGGCGTACAGGCGCAGGGCGCGCTCTTCGGCGGCGCTGAGGTGGGCGGCGCCCGGCTGGTCGGCGTCGTCGGTGGCGCCCGGGCCGGTTGCGTTGCCCGCGCCGGCTCCGCGGTCGCTGCCGGTTCCGCGGTCGCTGCCGGCGCCGGCGCTGCTGTCGGCCGCGCCGCCGCGACGGGGCAGTCCGGCTGACTGCCGCCGCAGTCGTTCGCCGCGCGCGACCCGCCGCGCGAGGTCGACGAGGTCTTCGGCCGGGAGCGTCTTCGAGACGAAGGCCGCAGCACCCGCTGCGAAGCAGCGCTCACGGGAGGCCTCGTCGTCGACCGCGCTGACGACCAGCACCTTCGCGCCGGCCGCACGACACGCACGGATGCGGGATTCGATCGAGATGTTGTCGCCGAGCTGCAGGTCCATCAACACGAGGTCGACGGGGAACTCGGGGTGGCGGATGAGGTCCATCCATGCCGTCGCGCGCACCACGACCTCGAAGTCGGGGGCGTGATCGGTGAACCAGGTCGAGAGGCTGTCGACGATCAGCTCGTGGTCGTCGAGCAGCGCCAGGCGAACTCGCGTGCCGTCTGGCGATTCGGATGCCGCGGCCGGCGTACCGGCATCATTCGGGTTCATGACTCAGCTCCACTCTGACATTGTCTCGCGTCAGAGTCGTTTCGGGCTGCATATTCACCGCACGAGCCACCGCGGCGAAGCGTTCGAGCTCACGGCGGGTCGGTGCCGCAGATCCGTTGACCGTCTCGATGAGGATGCGCAGCCGCCCTGAGTCGGCGGTGTCGGCACGGATCGCCACCTTCACCTCGGCGGAGCGACGTGCATCGCCGAGCCACATGACGAGTGCAGTGAGCGCCGAGCGCTGGTCGTCGCCGAGTTCGGCGGCCGCCCCCGTCGGATCGTCGACGACGACGAGGATGTCGCGGGCGAGTTGCACGTCGGCGCCGAGGTCGTCGAGCCAGGTCGACTCGAGTCCCGCCTTGAGCGCGCGCCGCAGCGCATCGGCGAGCTCGCGGGCCCGGTCCGCGTCGGCGACCGAGATGCGGTCGGCCGTCATCACGCCGGCGAGGAACGGCAGCACCTCGCGGCCGAGCACCGACACCCGGCTCTGCTGCACCGACCGCGCGATGCCCGCCCGCAGCGCGGCATCCCGTTGCAGGGCGGCACGATTCGCCTCGCGTTGCCAGGCGAGCGTCTCGTCGACCACCGTATACGAGTAGCCGGATGCCGCGGCCGACAGCGCGAGCACGGCAGACGAGTTCAGGGCGACGAGCGTGCCGATCGGGGCATCCACCGCCATCGCCGTGCCCGACCCGAGCACCAGGATCGACAGCACCGCCGCGGCGAGCACGCCCGAGAGCAGCAGCGAGACCCATGTGCAGTACGGCGCGACCGAGAGGATGAGCATGCCGATGGCGAGCGGGCCGAAGTCGTCGTAGTACGAGACGTTCGCGCCGATCGTGCTCAGGTACTCGGCGATCGCCGCGCCCACCGCGAGCGCCACGATGACCCACAGCCGTTCGGGCGTGAAGGGCGCCCGCGACGGCATCGCCGACACCGCCGCCAGGATGCCCGCCGCCGCGACGAGTGCGACCGCGAACACCGCGGCGATCGGGAACCGCACCTCGTCCCAGTGCAGGACCGTGAACGCGACCGACATGCCGAACGCGAGGCACGCGCCGATCGTGACGAGCGATGCCGCAGCGATGCCGCCGATCGGGTCGGCCTCCTGCTGGGTCAGGCGCATGCGACTCACTCGCCACCCCCAGGCACGGTCAGCACCACTGTCGTGCCGACGCCCTTGGTCGACCAGAGCCGCACCTCGCCGCCCTCCTGCTCGATGCGCGCGCGGATGGACGTGCGCAGGCCGATGCGGTCTTCGGGCACCTCGGCTTCGTCGAAGCCGACGCCGCTGTCCATCACGGCGACCGTGACCTCGCCGCCGCTGACGCCGAGCGCGAGTTCGGCCTCGAGCACGCCCGAGTGTCGCGCCACGTTGACGAGGCACTGGGCGACGGCTGCGTCGAGCGCTTCGGCGCGTCGCTCGCCGAGCAACTCGAGTACCGCAGGGTCGCCTGTCACGTGCAGGTCGAGTCCCACGTTCGCCGCGGCGGTGAAGGCGCTGGCGAGCGGGGTCGGCTGAGTGCCGGATGCCGCGGCCGGCCCTCGGGCGTGCGTCTGGGGCCGCGCGTCACGCGGCGTCAGCCCGTGGTCGCTCGCCCAGTCACGTCCGACGATGAGCCCGAGATCTTGGCGGATCCCAACGCGGAGGCGCTCGTCGACGGGCCCCGAGCCGGCGGTCGCGATCGCCACGAGGTGACTGAGTGCGGTGTCGTGCAGTCGTGCAGTCGCACGCAGTTCGTAGTCGTGCCGGATGGCGATCTCGCGGGTCTGCTGGCTCGCACGGTGGAGGCCCGCGTCTTGCCGTTCGTCGTAGCGGCGGGTCGCGCCGTCGTAGACGCGCGCGATGACCAGGATCCCGAACGCGGCCGCGGCGGCGAGGTTCGGCGTCCACACCCCGCCGGCGAGCGTCGCGCCGAGGAAGGTCGCCGCCTCACCGAGGCCGTACCCCAATGCCGCCCACGTGATGCCGATCGCCGAGCCGATACCCGCGCCTCCGACGAGGATGAGTGCGACCCTCGGCAGCGCGAGGAGGATGTTGTCGGTCGATGCGAACCCGAATGGCAGGTTCATGACGATCACCGTGAGCACGAGCACTCCGCCCGTTCCGACGATGAGGTACACGAGCGTGAGCGTGACGGTGGGGTGTCGTGCGACGAGTACGAGGATCAGGGCGAGCACGACGTCGATCGCCGCGGCGGTCCACCCTGCGGTCACCCCGTCGACCGTGGCGCCGATCACCGCGACGACGGCGCTGATGCCGAGGCACACCCACGCCGCGCAGTGCCCGGCGTGGGCGAGCGCGCGGCTGAGGGAGTCTCGCGCGAGATGTCCCGGCAGTCCCAGGGTCATCGCGTCCTCCCTCAATCCGCCGCAAACGGGGTACATGCAGCGGTCTTCAGCGGATTATCGCAGCTTCGGCGCTCGGAGGCTCAGAGTTCTCCGTTACGGTCGCCTCGTGCCTCTCGCTCAGAACAGCGCCGCGGGATCGGCCGGAAGCGCGAACGCGTCGGGCAGCGTCGGCGTCGGCGCGGGTCGCAACGCTGCCGACCGCACGCCACCGGTCACCGGATCTTCACGCCCACGCTCGAGTCCGTGTGCCCTCATCAGCGGACGCATGCGCTCGCCGAGCCAGCGGCGATAGTCCTTCGGCGCGTACGCGTTGCGGCCGTAGTACAACGAACGGTACTTCGACACGAGCTCGGGATGCTCCTGCTCGAGCCACTGCATGAACCACGGCTTCACGCCGGGCTTCAGGTGCAGCGCCGTATAGAGCACACTCGTCGCGCCGGCCGCCTTTGCCTGACGCAGCGCTTCGTCGAGGTGCGCCTTCGTGTCGGTGAGGTACGGCAGGATCGGCATCATGAACACCGCGCAGTCGAGGCCGGCGTCGCGCACCGCGGCGACCGTCGCGAGGCGCGCCTTCGTGCTCGGGGTACCTGGCTCGACCGACTGCTGCAGGTCGTGGTCGTACACCGCGATCGACATGGCGAGGTCGACGGGAACCCGCGTCGCGGCATCCGCCAACTGGGGCAGGTCGCGCCGCAGCAGCGTGCCCTTCGTGAGGATGCTGAACGGCGTGCCGCTCTCGACGAGCGCGTCGATGATGCCCGGCATCAGTGCGTAGCGCCCCTCGGCGCGCTGGTAGGGGTCGGTGTTGGTACCGAGCGCCACGGGCTCGTGCCGCCACGACGGCTTGGCAAGTTCGGTGCGGAGTACCTCGCCGACGTTCACCTTCACGATGATCTGCCGGTCGAAGTCATCGCCCGCGTCGAGGTCGAGGTACGTGTGCGTCGGGCGAGCGAAGCAGTTGTGGCTCACGACTCCATTAGCGATGAAGTCGCCCGTGGTGGTCGTGATGTCGAACATGTCGATGGTCTCACCGAGCGGTTCGACAGCCGTCACCCGCAGATCGGCATGCGTCTTGACGGCCATACCGCTCATCCCCAACTTTCGCGTGATCGCCGGCTGAGCCACGGAGAAGAACATCTGACGGGCAGGAAGGCCTCCCCTCACGCGCACACTGGCGACGCCGTTTGGCCGGGTCGGCTCCAACACTCCGTCGATGCCGAAGTGCCCAAGTGCGTTGAGGGTGGTTTGGAGCATCATGGCGTCAGAATTACTGATTCGCAGCACCCCGCGTGAACATGAGCCCTCAACGTCGAAGATCCCCGCCAGAAAACCCGCGTGCCACGGAGTGCTCGGATTCGGTTCCCATTCGATCACACCGAGGATCACGTCGTAATCGGCGCGACGGCTCGTTCGGATCGCATGCATCGCCCGGCGCGTCTCTGTGCGCGGGCTGAACTGAAACGCGTAGGTCGAGACACCGAACTGCTCGAGATACATGCGGGAGCGAGCGAGCGCCTCCTCGTCAGCGAGTGCGAGGCGAAAACGGTGCGCCATGTAGCTGCCCCCACCGGTTCTCGGGTACTCACGTCGGAGCATCATCCCGTCGCCTCGGATCATGCCGGTGAGGTATCCGCGCAAGTAATCGCGGTCGAGTACCGCGGGCGGTGGGCCGTCAGGGCGCAGTCCGCGACCGAATCCCATGAGTGAGTTGGAGGTTGTGAGGTACGGGCGCTGACCTGGGCCCGACATGGCGCCGGTCACATGCTTCCAACCGCGATTCGTGAGGAACCGATGGTCGGCGCTCGCGATGATCGACGTTCCGTCGGCGAGGGAGACGCGGTAGGCGGGCTTGTGCGTTGCCCATTTCGCGACGACCTTCGACTCGACGTATCGGCGCATCCCGTCGACGATGCGAGTGCCGATGACCTTGTCTCCAACTTCAACCGACCACAACGGCTGCTCCCTGCCGTCGGCCATGGTGATGCCCGTTTCTGGACTCAGGCAGTACACGCATGCATGTTGGCAGCCTCGATACGGATTGATCGTCCAGCCGAAGGGCATCGCCGACTGCCCCGGCACCTTGTTGAGGGCCGACTTCGCGAGCACCTCGTGGAACGTGACGCCCGCGAACTCGGGCGTCCGCACCGAGCGCACGAGGTTGTTGAGCTTCGCGAGCCCGGGCAGCGTGCCGGACTGTTCGACACCGAGTTCCTGCCCGCTCCACCGCATCTCTCTATGGGAACACATGTTCGAATGTCAGGCAAGCGAATGTCGCGGCGCGCCGTCCGGTCGAAGGGGTTTCGATCCGGCGCTGCGCTACTCGACGAGCACGGCGGCACGCCCGGCGGTGAGCTCGAGCTGCTCCCCCGCCCACCGCCGGCGCAGCCACCGGTCGTGGCTCGCGATCACGACGGCACCCGGATACGTGCCGAGCGCCTCCTCGAGGTCGGTCGCCAGCCCGAGCGAGAGGTGGTTCGTCGGCTCGTCGAGCAGGAACACGTGCGGCGGCCGCGCGATCACGAGCGCCAGCGCGAGGCGGCGCTGCTGCCCCACCGAGAGCGCACCGAGCGGGCGCGACTCGTCACGAGGCGCGATGAGTCCAAGACTCGCGAGCGGCACCTCCTCGGCTCGTCGTTCACCGAGCACGCGCCCGTAGAGACGACGCGGCGAGGCATCCGGATCCGCGAAGCGCACATCCTGCTCGAGCACCTGCACACGCAACCCCTTGCGCCGGTGCACGACGCCGCGGTCGACGTCGAGCGAGCCCGCGAGCACGCCGAGCAGCGTCGACTTGCCCGCTCCGTTCGCGCCCGTGACGAGCAGCCGCGTGAGCGGCGCCACGCGAAACGCGTCGAGTTCGAGGCGACCGTCGACCGCGACATCCGCGAGCTGAAGCAGCAGTCCGGATGTCTCCTCGAGCGCATGCGACCCCGACGGGATGCCCGCGAAGGTCAGTGGCGCCGGCGGCTTGCGCACCTGCTCGCGTTCGAGCGTGGCGAGCCGCAGCTCGGCATTGCGGACCCGGCGCGACACCGCCGACTCGACGTTCTCGCGCTTGAAGTGCTTGAGGAACTTGTCGTTGTCGGTGGCCGCCCGCCCGTGCGCGACGTGACGCGTCGCCGCGCCGTCGACGTTGCTTCGCAGCCGGCGCAGCTCGGCCTGCTCGGACTCGTACTGACGCTGCCAGCGTTCGCGCTCCTCGGCCTTG
>DASSBT010000106.1:0-7913 GCA_035698465.1 Agromyces sp.
CGCTCACCCGCCGAACCGCCGATGCCGCTTCGCGTAGTCGCGAAGCGCCCGCAGGAAGTCCACCTGGCGCAGGTCGGGCCCGAGCGCCTCGACGAAGTAGAACTCGCTGTGGGCCGCCTGCCAGAGCATGAAGTCACTCAGTCGCTGCTCGCCCGAGGTGCGGATCACCAGATCGGGATCGGGCTGTCCGCCCGTGTAGAGATGCTCGCCGATGAGGTCGGGCGTGAGGCGCTCTGCCAGGTCTTCGAGACTGCGTCCCTCAGCGTGGTGCGCCGCCACGATCGCTCGCATCGCATCGGTGATCTCCTTGCGACCGCCGTATCCGACGGCGAGGTTCACGTGCAGGCCGCGCTTGTCGGCCGTGCGCTGCTCCGCCGCGTCGAGCGCCGCGATGAGCGGAGCAGGCAGGCCCGCATCCGATCCGACGTGCTGCACGCACCAGTCGCGGTAGTGCGAGAGCTCCTCGGCGAGTTCGGCGATGATCTCGATGAGGTCTGCGAGCTCTGAGCTCGGTCGATTGCCGAGATTGTCGCTCGAGAGCAGGTAGAGCGTGACGACCCTGATGCCGAGGTCGTCGCACCATTCCAGGAACTCGCGCATCTTCGCTGCGCCCGCGCGATGGCCGTGGGCGGCGCTGTCGTAGCCGAGTTGTCTCGCCCAGCGACGATTTCCGTCGATGATCATCGCGACGTGCCGCGGCAGCGCCTCGGGCACGAGGCCACGCCGAAGCCGACGCTGGTAGAGGCGGTAGAGGATGCCGCGACCGATCGGCTCATCGCTCTTCTGCACGGCACTACGCTACCCCTCCGAGGCCCGCGTCACTCACAGCCGAACGTGACCCACCACGCCCTACGCTGAGACCATGAGCCAGAAGCGACGCCGCGAATCGGGCCACATCGAAGACGAGATGTCCCGCCCCGTCGCCCCGGAAGACCAGGCGGATGCCGCGGTCGCGCGCCCTGAGCACGGACCAGACCTGCCCAACATTCCCCTGCTCGATGATTCGCTCACCCATGCTGAAGACGTCAAGCCCACCTGGCGTGGCTGGATCCACGCCGGCACGTTCCCGGTCACCATCGTGGCGGGCGTCGTGCTCATCGTGCTCGCCGACGGGGCGCCCGCGAAATGGGCGTCGGCCGTGTTCACGGTCACGTCGATGCTCCTGTTCGGCAACTCGGCCCTCTACCACCGGTTCAACTGGACTCCCCGCACGAGGATCCTGCTGAAGCGCATCGACCACGCCAACATCTTCCTGTTGATCGCCGGCACCTACACCCCGCTCGCGATCCTCGCCCTGCCGCCCGACAAGGGCTGGCTCCTGCTCGGCCTCGTGTGGGGCGGGGCCCTGCTCGGCATCGGCTTCCGGGTGTTCTGGATCGACGCGCCGCGCTGGCTCTACGTTCCGCTCTACCTGCTGCTCGGATGGGCGGCGGTCATGTACCTCGGCGACCTGCTGGCCGCGAGTGTCGCGATGATGGTGCTCGTGATCGTCGGCGGCGTGCTCTACACGATCGGCGCGATCGTCTACGGCCTCAAGAAGCCGAACCCCTGGCCCGGCAGATTCGGGTTCCACGAGATCTTCCACACCTGCACGGTGCTGGCATTCGTCTGCCACTGGACGGCAACCCTCATCATCGCAATGGATCCCCTGTACCACGTGGCCTGACTCAGCGAGCGGCGGGCGGCTCTTCGTCGTCGGGCTCGTCGCCCGCGGCATCCGTCATCTGGCCGTCGCCGAGACCGAGCTCGGCGTCGCGCGCCTCGGCCTCGAGTTCCGCACGCACCTCGGCGCGGTAGTTGACCCGGCGGATGCGTCGCACCATGTCGAGGATCAGCAGCACCACGACCACCATCACGACGAACGTGAGCACGAAGCCCCAGACGCCCGGCGTGACGACGTCGGGGTCGAACTCCTCCTCTTCGGCGCGGGCGAGAGCCGCGTGCACGAGTGGCGCCGCCGCGGCGATCACGAGCGTGCCTGTGAGGCGGAGCGGGCGGGCACGACGAGCATCGGGTTCCCTTCGCGGGCGGTTAGGCTGGAATCCAAGCCTAGACGATCGAGGCGGGACGGAGCAGGCGGTGAGCGAGCAGCAGACGAGCGTGCTCGACGCGCGTTACGGTCGCGACCGCACGCATCGCACGCGCGACCGGCTGCTGCTCATCGGCGGCGCCGTCGCCTTCGCGATCGTGCTGATCGCCTGGGTCGTCTGGGCGGGCCTCGACGGCCAGAAGCCGTCGGTCGAGGCCACCGACACGGGCCATGTGCTGATGAACGAGGAACGCGCCGTCGAGGTCAGTTGGACGCTCTCGGTGCCGCCAGGCAACGAGACCGCGTGCATCGTGCAGGCCTTCGACGAGAACTTCACCGTCGTGGGCTGGAAGATCGTCGAGATCCCCGCCTCCGACCGCCACCTGCGATCGTTCACCGAGGTCGTGCGCGTCGCTCGCGAGGCCAACACCGGTTTGATTAACCGCTGCTGGCTGACCTAAAATGAGAGATTCGCCCCGGCAATCGCTGGGGCGACACGTCTATCCCAGACACGTCCATCGAGGACACGTCGTATTTCAGGAGTGCACCATGGCGCAGGACACCACTGTCACCTGGCTCACGCAGGAGGCCTTCGACCGACTCGCCGCCGAGCTCGAGGAGCTCTCGACGCACGGCCGCGAAGAGATCGCCAAGCGCATCGAGGCTGCGCGTGACGAGGGCGACCTGAAGGAGAACGGCGGCTACCACGCCGCGAAAGACGAGCAGGGCAAGCAGGAGGCGCGCATCCGCCAGCTCACCGAGCTGTTGCGGCACGCCGAGGTCGGCGAAGCCCCCGAGTCATCCGGCGTGGTGGAACCGGGTACCGTCATCAGCGCCATCGTCGCGGGCGACGAGACGACCTTCCTCCTCGGCAGCCGCGAGATCGCCGGCGATTCCGAGCTCGATGTCTACAGTGAGCAGAGCCCCGTGGGTGCGGCGATCATCGGTCTGAAGGTCGGCGACCGCACCACGTACACCGCGCCGAACGGGCGCGAGATCGCCGTGGAGATCACCGGCGTCGAGACCTGGGCCGGGCAGTAGGCCGACGTATCGACCAGATCGACCCGACGGCTCCTCAGCGCAGGCTGAGGGGCCGTCGTCATTCGTCGTCGATCCTGGGATCGTAGCCGGCCCGCCGAAGCACCTCGACGACCGAGGCCCGATGCTCAGGACCGCGCGTCTCGACCGAGAGCTGCAGTTCGACCTCCGAGATCTGCAGGCCCGACCCGTGACGCGTGTGCAGTACTTCGATGACGTTCGCGTTCGCCTCTGCGAGCAACTCGGCGACGCGTGCGAGCTGGCCCGGCCGGTCGGGGAGCCCGATGCTGAGGGTGAGATAGCGATCGGATGCCGCGAGCCCGTGTGCGACGACACGCTGCATGAGCAGCGGGTCGATGTTGCCGCCCGAGAGCACGGCGACGATCGGACCGTCGGACTGCACCGCGCCCGTCATCATCGCCGCGACGGCGACCGCGCCCGCCGGCTCGACGACGAGCTTCGCCCGCTCGAGCAGCACGAGGAGCGCACGCGCGATGTCGTCTTCTGAAACGGTCACGATGGCGTCGACCGTGTCGCGGATGATCGCGAAGTTCAGGGCGCCCGGTCGGTACACCGCGATGCCGTCGGCGATGGTCGGCACGACGGGAACCTGCCTGGGTTCGCCCGCCGCGAGTGAGGCGACGTAGGAGGCGGCGTTCTCGGCCTGGACGCCGATGATGCGGATCTGCCGACCCACGCGGGCCGCCTGCTGCTTCGCCGCGCTCGCGATGCCCGCCGCGAGACCGCCGCCGCCGACCGGAACGACGATGGTCGTGGCATCGGGAGCCTGCTCCAGGATCTCGAGCCCGAGCGTGCCCTGCCCGGCGATCACGTCGGGATGGTCGAACGGAGGGATCACGACCGCGCCGGTCTGCGCGGCGAACGCGTTGGCCGCCTCCATCGTCTCGCCGATCGAGTCGCCCTGCAGCACCACGTCGGCACCGTACGAGCGCGTCGCATCGAGCTTCGGCAGCGCAACTCCGACCGGCATGAAGATCGTGGCGCGGATACCGAGCTCGCGCGCAGCGTAGGCCACGCCCTGTGCATGGTTGCCCGCCGACGCGGCAACGACCCCGCGAGCGCGCTCGTCGTCGCTCAGCGCCGCGATGCGGTGGTAGGCGCCGCGCAGCTTGTACGAGCCGGTGCGCTGCAGGTTCTCGCACTTGAGGTGCACCGGCACGCCGAGTCGCTCGGCGAGGAACTGCGACGACTCCATGGGGGTGCGCCGTGCCACGCGAGCGACAACCGAACTCGCCCGTTCGAAATCGGCGAGGCTCGGCCCCGGGATGGTCGTGATCACGCGTTCATTCTCCTCGCTGGTAGCCGGGTCGCTGCGGCACGGTGCGCCAGAGCGGTGCACGCGTTGCGGTCACCGGCGGGCCGGCATCGTCCTTCCATGAGCCACCCGAGACGTAGATGATCATGACGTTCACGACGGCGGCCACCGGAACGGCGAAGAGCGCACCGGGGATTCCGGCGAGGAGTGAGCCGGTCGCGACCGCGACGACGACGCCGAGCGGATGCACCTTCACGGCCGTGCCCATGATGAGCGGCTGCAGCACGTGGCCTTCGACCTGCTGCACCAGCAGAACGATGCCGAGCATGATCAGCGCGATGACGGGTCCGTTGTAGATGAGTGCCACGAACACGGCGAGCGCCCCGGTGACGAACGCACCGACGATGGGGATGAACGAGCCGAGGAACACGAGGATCGCGATCGGCACTGCGAGCGGGATCCCGAGGAAGAACGCCCCGAGCCCGATGCCGATCGCATCGATCGTGGCGACGAGGATCTGCACCTTCACGAAGTTCTGCAGGGTCGCCCAGCCCGCGGTGCCCGCGCCGTCGACCGCGGCGCGAGCCCGGCGCGGGAAGACGCCGACGATCCAGCGCCAGATGCTTCGGCCGTCGATGAGGATGAACAGCGTGGCGAAGAGGGTGAGCAGCATGCCCGCGAGGAAGTGCCCGAGCGAGGAGCCGACCGAGAGCACGCCGCTGACGAGGATGCCGCTGTCTTGCTGCGCCGCCTGGATGAGTTGGTCGACCCATCCGTTGAGCTGCGCCTCGGTGATGTGCAGGGGGCCCTCGAGCAGCCAGACGCTGAAGTCCTCCCACGCGATGAGCGCCTGGGCGGCGAGTTCGTCGGAACCGCGCACGATCTGCGAGATGCCGAGGGTGAGCAGGCCGCCCACAACGGTGAGCGCAGAGAGCATCGCCACGGTGATGGCGAGCCATTTCGGCCATCGGTGCCGTTGGAGGAACTGCGAGAAGGGCACGAGGAGCGCCCCGAGCAAGACGGCGACGAGGATCGGGATGACGATGAGCCGCAGCTGGATGATGAGGAAGACGATGACGGCGAGCACGCCGCCGACGAGGAGGAGTCGCCATGACCAGGCCGCGGCCAGGCGCATGCCGAACGGCACCGACTCCGACGCATCGCGGGGTGTCGCCACGGGCGCGGCGGACTCGCGCCGCGGTGACGGACGTCTCGTGAAGAACCTGCCGCGAACCCGCTCGTTCGACCCCGTCATCGTTCCAGTGTAGGCGCGGGACATGCTCGCAGCGGCATGGATCGCGAGCGTCGGTAGCGGCGGATAAGGTCGGATCACCATGGTCGACACCGTCAGTCCCGCCCTCGCCCGCCGCATCGCGCTCACCGCACAGGGCTTCGGTCGCGCGCTGCCCGAATCGCCGGGCCTGCGGCAGGTCGGCGGTGTCGTGGATCGCCTCCGCCTTCTGCAGATCGACTCCGTCAACGTGTTCGAGCGTAGCCATTACCTGCCCGTGTTCAGCCGCGTCGGCGACTACGACCGCGGTCTCCTCGACCGCCTGACCGGTGGGCGGCGCGGCAGAATGCTCGAGTACTGGGCGCATCAGGCGGCCTTCATCCCACGCGAGTTGTGGCCACTGTTCGAGTTCCGGCGTGAAGAGTACCGCGAGGCCGGCAGCGACTGGGGTGGCTGGCTCGTCGAGAACCGCTCGCTCGCCGATTGGCTGCGCGGCGAGCTCGAGACGCATGGGCCGATGCGGGCCAGCGCCATCGAGCACGACGCCAACGAACGGCGCGGGCCGTGGTGGGGCTGGTCAGACGTGAAGCGCACGCTCGAGTGGATGTTCCGGGTGGGCGAAGTCGTGTGCGTCGAGCGCCAGCGGTTCGAGCGCGTGTACGCGCTCCCCGAGCAGGTGCTCGACCCAGCGCTCCTCGGCCCGCCGCCCGACGAGGCCGATGCCGTGCGCGAGCTCGTCGCCCGCGCGGCATCCGCGCTCGGCATCGCCACCGAGGCCGACCTCGCCGATTACTGGCGCATGAAGCGCGCGCCCGTGCGGGCGGCGGTTCGCGACCTCGAAGACGCCGGCGAACTGATGCCGGTCGAGGTCCCCGGGTGGACGACGGGCAGTCGCGCGACGCCCACGTGGGTGCACCGCGACGCTCGCCGGCCCCGACGAATCGAGGCGGCCGCGGTGCTGTCGCCATTCGATCCGGTGGTGTGGTTCCGGCCGCGCACCGAGCGCCTCTTCGACTTCCACTACCGCATCGAGATCTACACTCCCGAGCCCGACCGCAAGTTCGGCTACTATTCGCTGCCGGTGCTCATCGACGACGACGTGGTGGGCCGGGTCGACCTGAAGAGCGATCGAAAGGCGAAGGTGCTGCGGGTGCAGTCCGCCTGGATCGAACCGGGCGCACCCGCCGACACGGCGGCGCGCCTGGCACCGGTGCTGCGGCGGGCCGCCTCGTGGCAGGGTCTCGATGACATCGAGGTCGTCGGGCGTGGCGACCTGGCGGCGCCCCTGAGCGCAGAGCTGGCCCTCGCTGAACGCAGCACCGCGTAACCCGAGCACACGGTCGGGTGCAAGATGAACGACGCGACCCCAGCATGACCATGAACTCGGGCCACGACCCTAGAAGGCGCCGCCCATGTTCTCGAGCCGCTTGACGCGCTCGGCGATCGGCGGGTGCGTGGCGAAGAGCCGGTCCATGACGCCGGGCTTCAGCGGGTCGGCGATCCACAGGTGCGCCATCGACGAGTTCTGGCGTTTCATCGGCCGGCCGTACGCCTCGAGCTTCTCGAGGGCGCTGGCCAGGGCATCGGGATGCCGCGTGGTCATCGCGGCCGTGGCATCCGCGAGGTATTCGCGCTGCCGTGATACCGCGAGCTGCACGAGACTCGCCACGAGCGGGGCGATCAGCATCGCCACGAGCCCGAAGATCAGCATCACGGGGTTGCCATTGTTGTTGCCGCGCCCGAAGAAGGCCATGCGCACGAGCATGTCGGAGATGAACCCGACCGCGACGACGAGGCCGAACACGACCATCGAGAGGCGGATGTCGTAGTTGCGCACGTGCCCCAGTTCGTGCGCCATGACGCCCTCGAGCTCGGCATCGTCCATGATCTCGAGTAGCCCGGTGGTGGCCGCGACGACCGCGTGCTCGGGATCGCGGCCCGTGGCGAAGGCGTTCGGCGCGGGGTCGGAGATGACGTACACCTTCGGCATGGGCGTGCCGGTGGTGATCGAGAGGTTCTCGACGGTGCGCCAGAGTCGCGGGTGATCGGCCTTGCTGTGCAGCTGGATGGCGCCCGACATCGAGAGCGCCTGGCGGTCGGCCATGAAGTACTGGAACAGCGCATACGCGGCCGCGATCACGACGGTCACGATGACGATCGTGATGTTGCCGTAGATGGCAGCCGCCAGCCATCCGAGCCCGCCGATGATGGCGAGGAAGAACAGGATGATGAAGACGGTGTTGCGCTTGTTCCTGGCGATCGCTCGGTACAACGGCGGCCCTTAGAACTGCACGCGGGGCGGCTCTGCGATGGCCGCAGGCTCGGTGACCTCGAAGAAG
>DASSBT010000107.1:0-13410 GCA_035698465.1 Agromyces sp.
GGTGGGGTGGTACTTGCCGATCTCCTCGATGACGCGACCATCGCGCTTGGTGCGCGAGTCGGCGACGACGATGCGGTAGTACGGCGCACGGATCTTGCCGAGGCGCTTGAGACGGATCTTGACAGCCACAATTCTCCTGAAGTGTTATGAGGTGGGCGAACTGACAGCCGTGAGCGTGGGGTGCACACTCGGCGGAAGCTCAATGAGGTTCTGCATGCCGGATAGAGGGTCGGGCGGTACAGAACTCGACTGACCATTCTTGCAGATTTCGCGTCGTAAGGATAATCGCAGGACGTGCGTGCCATGATGGGCCGACACCGGCGCAGTCGCGGGGCGGGAGGGGCCACGTCATGCAGATCGAATTCGCCCGATCATCCCGCTCTACCGTCGGTATCGAGTGGGAGGTCGCCATCGTCGACCGGGCCACCGGCGAGCTCGCGTCGATCGCCGACACCGCGCTCGAACTGCTCGATGCGCGCAGCGAGGGTGGGCGGCATCCGTCGATCACTTCCGAGTTGCTCACCAACACGGTCGAGCTCGTGAGCGGCGTGCATGAACGCGTGACCGGCGCCGTCGCCGACCTCGAAGCCCAGCTCGCCGAGGTGCGGGCCGTGATCGACGAGCTCGGCGAGTACGAGCTGGTCTGCAGCGGTTCGCACCCGTTCAGCCAGTGGTACGACCAGCACCTCACCGACAAGCCCCGCTACCACAAGCTCATCGACCGCACCCGCTGGTGGGGTCGGAACATGATGATCTGGGGCATCCATGTGCACGTCGGCATCGAGGAGCGCGACAAGGCGCTCCCGATCGTCGACGGACTGCTCGCCTATCTCCCCCACCTGCAGGCGCTTTCGGCCTCGAGCCCCTTCTGGGCTGGCGTCGAGACCGGCTACGCGTCGAACCGGGCGTTGATGTTCCAGCAGCTGCCAACTGCGGGCCTTCCCTACCCGGTCTCCGACTGGTCGGCGTACGAGCGGTTCGTCGACGACCTCGTTCGCACCGGCGTCATCGAGGACCATAGCGAGGTGCGCTGGGACATCCGGCCGTCGCCGAAGTGGGGCACCGTCGAGGTGCGCGTCTGCGACGGGGTCTCGACCGCGAGCGAGATCGCCGCGATCGCCGCGCTCGTGCAGTGCCTCGTCGAGTGGATGAGCGCGCGCCTCGACGAGGGCGAGACCCTGCCGGTACTGCAGCCCTGGTATGTGCGCGAGAACAAGTGGCGTGCGGCCAGGTACGGCATGGATGCCGAGATCATCACGGATGTCTCGGGCACGGAGCGTCTCGTCTCCGACGACCTGCGCGACCTGCTGACGACCCTCGTGCCAGTGGCCGATCGCCTGGGCTGCGCCACCGAACTCCAGCTGGTGCGCGAGACCCTCGATCGCGGCGCGAGCTACCAACGTCAGCTGCGCGTCGCCAAGGCGTCGGGAGGCGATCTCACCGCCGTTGTGGCGCACCTCGCGCGGGAGCTCCGAAACGGACTCGGGCAGGCGACGGATGCCGCGGCATCCGCTTCGTGACACCGCTCAGGCCGGGATCGCTCGCGTACGGATCAGCTCGGCATACCACTTGGCGCTGTCTTTCGGAAGGCGCTCGAACGTGTCGTAGTCGACCCGCACGATGCCGAATCGCTTCGAGTAGCCGTAGCCCCACTCGAAGTTGTCCATGAGCGACCACACCTGGTAGCCGCGAAGGTCCACCCCGCGCGCCATGGCACGGTGCGCCGCCGTGAGGTGGCGGCGCAGGTAGTCGATGCGCTCGAGGTCGTGCACGGCGGGCCCGTCGTCCTCGTCGGTGACGACGTCGTCGAATGCCGCACCGTTCTCGGTGACCATGAGGGGCAGCGACGGATACGCCTCATGCAGGGCGACGAGCAGGTCTTCGAGCCCGGAGGGGTCGATGTTCCAGCCCATCGCGGTGTAGGGGCCCGGCTGCACGAGGAACTCGACGTGCTCGGAGCCGGGCCACGGCGTGCCGCCCATGTCCTTGTGCCCGTCGGCGTGCGATCGGGGCGACACGCCATCCCACATCTCGACGGTGACGGTCGAGTAGTAGTTCACGCCCAGCAGGTCGATCGGCTGCCGGATCAACTCGGTGTCGCCCGGCTTCACGAACGACCAGTCGGTGATCTCGCGGGTGTCGGCGATCACGTCGGACGGATACTCGCCGTCGAGCAGGGGCCCGAGGAACACGCGGTTGGCGAGCCCGTCGATGCGGCGTGCCGCCTCTGCGCCCGTCGAACCCGACGGCCGGATGACGTGCAGGTTCAGCGTGATCGAGTAGCCGGGGTCGTTCGTGACGACCTCGCGCAGGGCTGCGATCGCGAGCCCGTGCGCCAGGTTCAGGTGGTGCACGGCGGCGAGCGCCTTGGCGCCATCCATCAGGCCTGGCGCGTGCGCGCCCGACCCGTAGCCGAGGTAGGCGCTGCACCAGGGTTCGTTGAGGGTCGTCCACACGGCCACGCGGTCACCCAGCCGCTCGCCCATGATGCGCGCGTAGTCGGCGAACGCCTCGGCGGTGGCGCGGTTCGCCCAGCCGCCCTCGTCTTCGAGCGCCTGCGGGAGGTCCCAGTGGTAGAGCGTCGCGATGGGCCGGATGCCGCGGGCGAGGAGTCCGTCGACGAGACGCTCGTAGAACGCGAGGCCGGCCTCGTTGGCCGGTCCGCGGCCGGTCGGCTGGATGCGCGGCCACGAGATCGAGAACCGGTAGGCCTCGAGCCCGAGCTCCGCCATGAGGTCGAGGTCGGCCTCGGGCCGGTGATAGTGATCGCAGGCCCGGTCGCCGGTGTCGCCGTTCCATACCTTGCCCGGGGTGTGGCTGAAGGTGTCCCAGATCGAGGCGCCGCGGCCGTCTTCGTGCACGGCTCCCTCGATCTGGTACGACGCGGTGGCCGACCCGAACACGAAGTCATCTGGAAAGGCGAGTCCGGTGTCGCGGTAGTCGGCGTTGCCGGTCGTCATCGTGGTGCTCCAGTCGTCGGTTCGCGGCATCCGCTGCCACCGGATCACTGTAGCGCGTGGTGAGAGCGCATTCCCGGCGGGCGAAGAGGCCGCAATCGCTCAGTACCAATAGTCGCCGGTGCGCTCGAGGTACCGGGCGATGAAGGCACTCTCGCCGCGTCGCCACTCCTCTGCGACATCCTCGTGCGAGAGCTGGAACGCCGGCATGTATTCGAGCACGTCGCGCGCGAACGCGCTCTTGAAGACGAGCACTCCCTGGCCGGGCGCCTCGGGCTCGGCGGGTGGTGGAATGTGCCCGAGCTCGTAGCGCGCGACGCCCGCGGCCGCGAGATCGCAGATGATGCCCCATTGCAGCAGCCGCGACGCCATGAGTTGCGGCTGGTCGCGCAGCGAGCCGCCGTCCTTGTACCAGGCGTTCGCGCCATAGCGGGTGACGAACGCGCCGGCCACGACCCGACCCTCGTGCCATGCGAAGTAGAGCTGGCCGCGGTCGTCGGCGACGAAGGCCCTCCAGACGCGCTCGAGATACTCGGCGCCGCGGAAGAAGGCGCCCGACCGTTCCTCGGTCTCGCGCACGAGTTCGAGCATCTGCCGCCGATGCTCGTCACCGAGCTCGGCCCGGCCCACGACGACGCCGTTGCGTTCAGCGGCCCGGATCTCGGCCCGCGCCCGCTTCTTCATGCCCGCGAGGATCTCCTCCTCGCTCGCGGCGGTGTCGACGATGACGGTGTGCCGGTACTGGGAGGCGCGGGTCGGGAGCCATCCGTTCGTCGCGAACGCCGCGACGAGGGCCTCGTCGCGCGGCTGGTGCACCTCGATCTTCGTGGCGAAGGCGGTGCCGCGCTCCGCTCGGATGCGCTCGGTCAGCCCGGCCACGTCGTCGGCGGCGAGTCCACTCACCCGCGGGAGGTGCTGGAGCGTGCCGAACCCCTCCGCGTGCCGCTCGAACACGAGCACCGGGTAGTCGCGGTCGGTGCCGAAGTCGCGCTGACGCACCGTCCATGCGCTCCCGGCTCGGATCGCCTGCCACGTGCTCGATTGCATGAAGTGCGGGCTCGTGTGCGCGGAGAGGATGCGATCGTCCCAGCCGACCGAGATGTGATCCGCCTGGAGCGTCTGCACCGAGCCTCCCTCCTGACCGATGCTTCGGCGCGGCATCCCACCTCGGATGCTGCGGCCTTCTGCGCACATCATAGGTCGGCGGATGCCCCTGCACCGCGATTGCGTCACGATGATTCCGTTCGGGCCCCGTCCGCTGGTTTCGAGGCCTCGGCGCAACCTAGGGTGGTGCCATGGGCGACGGCCGACTCGAACTCGATGGTGAGCAGGTGAGCGCTCGGCTGCTTCCCGAGCGCGGAACGAACGGCGGATTCTCCCTCGTCATCGACGGAACCACGCAATCGCACGTCAATCCGCTCGATCCACTCGACCTGCAGCTCGAGTACGCACGGCTGGTCGCATCCGTGATCGACGGATGCCGCGAGCCGGGCGCTCCCCTCCGCGTGCTGCACCTCGGCGCAGGCGCACTCACGTTCCCGCGTTACGTGGCGGCGACCCGCCCGGGCTCGATCCAGCACGTGGTGGAGCTCCACCGCGAGCTGCTGGAGTTCGTGCTCGACGCGCTGCCACTCGATGACGGGGTAGAGCTCACGGTCGAATACGACGACGGCCGGTCGGCTGTCGAACGCGCGGCCCGAGTCTCCGGGGGCTACGACATCGCGGTCGTCGACGTCTTCTCGGGTCGCGTCGCACCTCGGCACATGTCGACGGCCGAGTTCTTCACCCAGCTCGGCCACATCCTGGCATCCGACGCGGTCGTCATCGTGAACACGCTCGCGACCTCGGGACTCGAGATGAGCCGAGAGGTCGGTGCGACGCTCTCGTCGATCCACGCCGAGGTCGTCGCGCTCGCTTCGCCCGTGGTGCTGAGCGGCGCCGGCCTCGGCAACGTCGTGTTCGCGGCATCCGCGTCGCCGTTCGTCGGAGACGATCTCGTGCGGTCCGCGAACCTCGGGCCCCGGCCGATCGAGCTCCTGCACGGCACGTCGTTCGATTCCTTCGTCGGCGGTGCCCGGGTGCGTCACGACGAGGACCGACCCGACTGACCATGTCTGCTGAGCGTGTCGTGCGACGAGCGCGATCGGCCGCCGTCGGAGTCGCGGTGGTCGCGGCGGCCGTCGCGCTGCTCGCACCTGCCGCCGCCGCCGCGCCCGATGACCGGCAACCGTCGATCGGCCCGGGCCTCGAGTGGGTCGCGCACCGCGACAACCCGTTCCGCCAGGGCGACGACCCCGACTTCATCAACTCCGACCTCGCCTTCACGGGTGACTACCTCGTGCAGGGCAACTTCGCCGGCTTCTCGATCTGGGACATCGCGAATCCCGTCGAGCCCGAGCTCGTGAGCGCCGTCTCATGTCCGGGTGGTCAGGGCGATGTCAGCGCCGTCGGCAACCTGGTGTTCGTGTCGATCGACGAGACCATGTCCGACGACTCCTGTGAAGCGACCCGCGTGCCCGAGACGGTCGAGAACTGGGAGGGGCTGCGCATCTTCGACATCAGCGATCCGCACGAGCCGCGCTACGCCGCTGCGGTGCGCACCCGCTGCGGCTCGCACACCCACACCGTCGTCCCAGACCCCGCGAGCAGCGAGCACGTCTTCGTCTACATGAACGCGTACAGCCGGGGTGCATCGCTGCACTGCACCGGCCGAAACCCGCTCCAGATCATCGACGTGCCGCTCGCTGCGCCCGAGAACGCCGCGATCGCCGGCGAGCTCGACCTGTTCGACGATGAGACCGCGTTCGGCCCCGACGACCGGGTCGAGGGCGGTGCAGAGACGCGGTCGACGACCGGATGCCACGACATCACCGCCTATCCGGCGAAGGCGCTCGCCGTTGCCGCCTGCCGCGGCGACGGCCTACTCCTGTCGATCGCCGACCCCCTGGCGCCGACCGTACTGGCGCAGGTACGCGATCCCGCGGTCGCGTTCTGGCACTCGGGCATCTTCGACAACGAGGCGACGCGCATCGTGTTCCAGGACGAGCTCGGTGACGGCTTCATCAACACCTGCTCCCCCGCGTTCGGCGCCGACCGCGGCGCCGACGCGGTATGGCTCATCGAACCCGGCGGGCTCACCAAGGCGGGCACCTACAAGCTGCCGCGCACGCAGTCGGACCTCGAGAAGTGCGTCGCCCACTCGGGCGGACTCGTGCCGGTGCCCGGCCGGTTCATCATCGCGCAGGCGTGGCTCGAGGGCGGCGTCTCGGTCGTGGACTTCACCGACCCCGCCGCGCCGGTCGAGCTCACGTGGTTCGATCGCCCCGACTACGGCTACTCGATGGACTTCACCGCGGGTATCTGGTCGGTGTACCCGTATCGCGGCTACCTGTATGCGAGCGACATGTACGAGGGGCTCGAAGTGCTGCGCCTCACCGACCCCCTCTTCGCGGATGCCGCGAGGTACGACGACGCCGGCCTGAACCCGCAGACCCAGCCCGAGTACGCGTGGGTCTGGCGCGAGGCGCCCCTCGTGCCGAGCTCTCGTGCCGAGCGCGCACCGCTCGAGACGCTCGCGGTCGAGCCCGCGTCGGTCGAGCCCGGAAGTACCCCCACGGTGTCCATCTCGCTTCCGGCCGGTTCGCTCGCGGCCGGCGAGACGACGGACATCTGGTGGATGCCGACGCAGACCGTGCTCGCAACGGTCGAGGCGGCAGCCGACGGCGCGCTCCCACCGACGGACGTGGCACTGCCCGGACCGCTCCAGCCGGGCACCTACGATCTCGTGGTGCGCGGTGACGTCTCGGCGCCCCGTATCGCCCTGGCCGCCATCGAGGTCGTCGCCCCGTCGCCTTCGCCCTCGCCCGAGGCCGCCGAAGACGCACGGAACGCAGGTTGGCCATGGTGGGCGATCGCCGGTCTTCTCGTGCTGGCCGCCGCGGCGACTGCGGTCGTGGTCGCGCGGCGTCGCGTCGTACTCGCCCGGCGTCGTCGGCGGAACACCTCATGACCATGCGGATGCCGCCACGCCGCGGGTCGATCACGTGGTTCGCCCTCATCGTGGTGCTCGGCGCGTGCGCAGTCTCATCGTGCACGCCGGGCGACGTGGATCGGACGACGACCTCGTTCGTGACTCCCGCGCCGCCAGGCGGAAGCGAGGCGGGGTCCCGCGGGCCTGCGGCATCCGACGGCCCCGCCCCGGACACCGCCGACGAGAGCGGCGCGACGGCTGCCGACCTGGCGTTCATGAGCGCGATGGTCGTGCATCACGAGCAGGCGGTCGAGCTCGCCGAACTCGCGCCGGGTCGCGTTCAGGATCGCGAACTCGCCGAGTTCGCCGACCGCATCCTCGCGGTGCAGAAAGCCGAGGCCGAGGCGATGCGGGCCTGGGTCGACAAGCGACGAAGCCGCGGCGGTGCGAGCGCCGGGCACGATCACGGCGCGATGGCGGGCGAGATCAGTCGCTCGACATTCGACCGTGCGGCGTCACTGCAGGGCCCGGCGTTCGACGAGTTGTTCATCGCCGCCATGGTGCCGCACCACCGGGGCGCGATCGAGATGGCCGAGGCGCGGATGGCCGAGCGCGGCGACCCTGCCGTGACCCGTTGGGCACGTTCGATCGCGACATCGCAGGCGCTCGAGATCGACCGGCTGCTCGAGATCGAGGCTCGCCTCGCCGAATGAAACGCCCCATCCGGCGCAGATGAGCCGCTGGAACGCAATTTCGGGGCCATCCGCGCCGGTTCGGTGAGCACTGGCGGCAGTCGTCGCCGATCTTGCGACGGAACGGGCCTAGCGACCGAGGAACTTCTGCAGGGCCGCGAGCTCCTCTTCGCTCGGCGCCGCCTGGCCCGGCTTCGCGCCACCGCCGAGGCCGAAGCCCGATCCGGCGGGAGCTCCGGAGGGCGTCACGCCCGACGCGATGCCGGCGTTCTCTGCCGCACGCTTGGCCGGGTTGCCCGAGCGCGAGCCCGACACCTTCTTCTTGCCCTTCGAGGCCTGTCGCTTGCCGCTGCCGTGGCCGCCGCCACCGGGGATCGGTCCCATGCCGGGGATCTGCGGCATCCCGCCGCGTGCGACGGTCTTCATCATCTTGGCGGCCTGCTCGAACCGCTGCACGAGCGAGTTGACGTCGGTGACGGTCATGCCCGAACCGCGGGCGATGCGCACCCGCCGCGAACCGTTCAGCAGCTTCGGGTTCTTGCGCTCGGCGGGGGTCATCGACTGGATGATCGCCTCGGTGCGCACGATCTCGCGCTCGTCGAAGTTCTCGAGCTGCTGCTTCATGCCACCGGCACCCGGCAGCATGCCGAGCATCTTCTTGATCGAACCGGCGCCGCGCAACTGCTGCATCTGCGCGAGGAAGTCTTCGAGCGTGAACTGCTCGGTCGCGAGCTTCTCGGCGACCTTCATCGCCTCTTCCTCATCGAAGGCCGACTGGGCCTGCTCGATGAGGGTGAGGATGTCGCCGAGGTCGAGGATGCGGCTCGCCATGCGATCGGGGTGGAACGGCTCGAAGTCGTCGAGGCCCTCACCGGTCGACGCGAAGATGATCGGCCGGCCGGTGACCGACGCCACCGACAGCGCAGCACCGCCGCGGGCGTCGCCGTCGAGCTTCGACAGCACCACGCCCGTGAAGTCGACGCCCTCTTGGAATGCCTTCGCGGTGGTGACCGCGTCTTGGCCGATCATGGCGTCGATGACGAAGAGCACCTCGTCGGGGTTCGTGGCCTTGCGGATGTTCGCGGCCTGCTTCATCATCTCGGCGTCGACGCCGAGGCGGCCCGCGGTGTCGATGATGACGACGTCGTGCTGGCTGCGCTCGGCGTGCTTCATGGCGTCTTTCGCGACCCTGACGGGGTCGCCGACACCGTTGCCGGGCTCGGGAGCGAACACCGGCACCCCGGCCTGCGAGCCGACGACCTGCAGCTGGTTCACGGCGTTGGGGCGCTGCAGGTCGGCCGCTACGAGCACCGGCGTGTGGCCGTCTTTCACGAGCCACTTCGCGAGCTTGCCGGCGAGCGTGGTCTTGCCTGCACCCTGGAGGCCGGCGAGCATGATCACGGTCGGCGGATTCTTCGCGAACTGCAGGCGGCGCTGCTCGCCGCCGAGGATCGCGATGAGCTCGTCGTTCACGATCTGCACGACCTGCTGGGCCGGGTTCAGCGCGCGGTTGACCTCGTCGCCGAGTGCGCGCTCGCGCACGTGCGCGGTGAACTGCTTGACCACGTCGAGCGAGACGTCGGCATCGAGCAGCGCGCGGCGGATCTCACGGACGGTGCCGTCGACGTCGGCCGCCGACAGCTTGCCCTTGGTGCGGAGGTTCTTGAAGGTCTCGGCGAGGCGGTCAGACAGGTTTCCGAAGGTAGCCATGGTGCTGACCAGTCTAAGCGAGCGCGGCTGGGCGACTTTCGCTCACGCGTCGAAGCGCACGTCGACGACGTCGCGCGAGATGTCGATCGACGCGACCAGTCGCTGGTCGAGCTCTTCGGGCGCGAGCCCGTACTCGAACTCCGCGAACGGCTCCCCGTCGCCGTCGGCGTCGGGACGCAGGTCGACGCGCACGAGACTCAGCGAGCGCAGCGCATCGATGTCGCGGTCGCCGGAGTCGCGTGTGATCGCCGCCTCGGCGGCCTCTGCGGCATCCGCATCGTCATCGGCGAGCACCGCCCGCAGGAACTGCGTCACGGGGCTGCCACCCGAATCGAGCTGGGTGACGAAGGCTGAGCGCACCTCGTCGTCGATGAGCTCGAGTTCGCCGACCATCGTCGCGGCCGCGTCGAGCGATGCGGTCGAGACGCCGTCGGCATCGGCGTCGAGCACCACCTCGACGTCTTGGTCGCCGTATTCCTTGCGCTCGGCCCAGTAGTCGCCGATGAGTCCGAAGTAATCGTGTTCGGTGGCCATGCTGCTCCCTATCCGACGAGCTTCTGCGCGAAGACGTGCGGCGTGAATCCCGTGAGATCGCCGATGCCCTCGCCCTGGCCGATCAGCTTGATCGGCAGCCCGGTCTTCTCCTGCACTGCGAGCACGAAGCCGCCCTTCGCGCTGCCATCGAGCTTGGTGAGCACGAGGCCCGTGACTCCGCCGTGCTCGATGAACGCCTCGGCCTGCGCGAGTCCGTTCTGCCCGGTGGTCGCGTCGAGCACGAGCAGCACCTCGCTGATGGGCGCCTGCTTCTCGACGACGCGCCGGATCTTGCCGAGCTCGTCCATGAGCCCGCCCTTCGTGTGCAAGCGGCCGGCCGTGTCGATGATCACGATCTCGATGCCCTCGCGCTTGGCCGTGTCGACGGTCTGGAAGGCGACGGATGCCGGGTCCTGGCCTTCGCGCTCGGGGCGCACGATGCTCGCGCCGGCGCGCTCGGCCCACGTCGCGAGCTGGTCGACGGCCGCCGCGCGGAACGTGTCGGCAGCGCCGACCACGACGGTGCGGTCGAACGTGCGCAGAAACCGCGCGAACTTGCCGATGGTGGTGGTCTTGCCCACGCCGTTCACGCCGACCACGAGCACAACCGCCGGGCGCTCGGTGAGTTTCAGCGTCGGGTCGTACTTCGCGAGTCGCTCCTCGACGATCTCGCGGAGCATCCGCTGCACGTCCTTCGGGTCGGTGGTCTTGTACCGCTCGACCTGCGCCCTGATCGCGTCGACGATCTCCTCGGTGACGGCGGGTCCGAAGTCGGCGCGGATGAGCGCGGACTCGAGGTCGTCCCAGGTGTCGTCGTCGATCGTCTTCGCCCCGAAGACCCCGCGAAGTGCCGACCCGAGCGACCAGGATGCGCGTTCTGCCATGGGTCCAGCCTATGGCGCGGGCGGGTGTGGGCGGATGCCGCGGGGCGCGCCCGGTACACGAGGACACCGGGACCGGCAAGGGGTTGCCGCCCTGTGACGGGCACGGAAGCCTCAGGAACGACGGAAGGACTGCGAATGACGATCGTGGGATTCCACGCCTCGCACGAACAACTCCCCCCGAGCCGCCTCCTCGATGCCGTGAAGCGCGCCGAGCAGGCCGGATTCGACGCTGCGATGTGCAGCGATCACCTCGAGCCGTGGAGCGTGCGGCAGGGCCACTCAGGGTACGCGTGGAGCTGGCTCGCCGCCGCGCTCGAAGCCACCCGATTCTCACTCGGCGTGGTCACGGCACCGGGGCACCGCTACCACGCCGCGGTCGCCGCGCAGAAGCTCGCCACCCTCGCCGAGATGTACCCGGGGCGGTTCTGGGCGGCGCTCGGCAGCGGCGAGGCCATCAACGAGCACGTCACCGGAGACCCATGGCCCGGCAAGGACGAGCGCGACGCCCGGTTCGCCGAAACCGTCGACGTGATCCGCCGGCTGCTCGCCGGCGAGGAGGTCTCGACCGACGGCCTGATCCGCGTGGACCGGGCCCGCGTGTGGAGCCTTCCCTTGGTGCCGCCGCCGCTGTTCGCCGCCGCGGTGAGCACCGAGACCGCCCGCGAGGTCGCGCCGTGGGCCGACGGGGTCATCACGATCGACCAGCCCGAAGACGCGCTCCGCGAGTTCATGGACGCGTATCGCGACGCCGGCGGACGCGGTCCGATCGCCGTGCAGGTGCACCTCAGCTGGGCACCGACCGACCAGGAGGCGCTCGCGATCGCCCACGACCAGTGGCGCCAGAGCCTCGTCCCCGCGAACCTCGCATGGGAGCTCGACCGGCCGCAGGACTTCGACGAGCGCACCGCCGACGTCACGCCCGAGCAGGTGGCCGAGACCCTGCTGTGCTCGTCCGACCCCGCCCGACATCTCGACCACCTCGCCGACATCGCAGCACTCGGCGTCGACCGCATCTACCTGCATCACGTCGGCACCGAGCAGGACGCATTCATCGACACGTTCGGTGAGCAGGTACTGCCCGCACTGAAGGAGATGGGCCGATGAGGATCACCGACCGCAGCGACCTGTGGTGGAAGACGGCGGTCGTGTACTGCCTCGACGTCGAGACCTACATGGACTGGAACGACGACGGCTACGGCGACTTCGAGGGCCTCGCCCATCGACTCGACCACCTTGCCGAACTCGGCGTGACGTGTATCTGGCTGATGCCGTTCCAACCGACACCCGATCGCGACGACGGCTACGACATCACCGACTTCTTCGGAGTCGACCCTCGGCTCGGATCCCTCGGCGACGTCGCCGAGTTCATCCGCACCGCGCGAGACCGCGGCATGCGGGTGATCATCGACTTCGTCATGAACCACACGTCCGACCGGCATCCGTGGTTCAAGTCGGCGAGGCGCAGCCGCACAGCGCCGTTCCGCGACTACTACGTGTGGCGCGACGCACCGCCGAAGAAGCAGGCCAAGACGGTCTTCCCTGGCGAGGAGGACAGCGTCTGGGAACTCGACGAACGCACCGGCCAGTACTATCTGCACACCTTCTACCGTCACCAGCCCGACCTGAACATCGCGAACCCCGCGGTGCGCGACGAGATCGCGAAGACGATGGGGTACTGGCTCGAGCTCGGCGTCACGGGGTTCCGGGTCGATGCGGTGCCGTCCCTCATCGAGCCGCCCAAGGGTGTCGAGATCGGCGACCCGCACGAGTTCCTCCGTGATATCCGTCGTTTCCTGCAGCGCCGATCGAGCGAGGCGATACTCCTCGGCGAGGTGAACCTCGCATACGATCAGCAGCTCGCATACTTCGGCGAGGTCGGCAACCCGGCCGAACTCACCGTCCAGTTCGACTTCCTGGCGATGCAGGCGCTCTACCTCTCGCTCGCGAGAGATGACGCTCGACCGCTCGTAGAGACGCTCGCGAAACGACCCGAACTCGAACCCGAGTCGCAATGGGCCAACTTCGTTCGGAACCACGACGAGCTCACCCTCGATAAGCTCACCGAGGCCGAACGCAAGGAGGTCTTCGACGCGTTCGCTCCCGAGGAGTGGATGCGCGTCTACGGGCGCGGGATCGTACGGCGCCTGCCGCCGATGCTCGACGGCGACCCGCGCCGGATCCGGATGGTCTACAGCCTGCTCTTCTCACTGCCGGGCACACCCGTGCTCTTCTACGGTGAGGAGATCGGCATGGGAGAGAACGGCGAACAGAAGCGGCGTCAGGCCATGCGCACTCCGATGCAGTGGACCGACGAGGTGAACGGAGGCTTCTCCCGCGCCACGCCGGGAAAGCTCGCGGCCTCGCCGCCGACCGACGGCTACGCGCCGGAGCACGTGAACGTCGAGGCGCAGATGCACGATCCCGACTCGCTGCTGGGCGCCATCCGGAGCTTCGCGGTGCGCTACCGCAGCTCCCCAGAGATCGGCTGGGGGCGCCTCGAGGTGCTGCCGAGCGGCCAGGATGCCGTGCTCGCGCACCGCATCACGGCCGACGTCGGGCGCTTCGTCGCCGTGCACAACTTCGCAGCGGTGCCGACCGTCGTGACGCTCGAACTCGGCGAGGTGGCGCCGGACTCGAAGCTCTCCGACCTGTTCGCGGTCGAC
>DASSBT010000108.1:0-11399 GCA_035698465.1 Agromyces sp.
GAGCGTCGATCGTTATGGTCGATCGTCGATTGTTCGGTTGTCCAGCGCCGCCATGATCTCGACGTGGAGCTTTGCGAGCCTAGATTTTGCACCCGATCGCAACGTTAGGTCGGTGCCCAGATTTGCGAGGCGGGTTGCGACCGCGACCTTGCCCGGCCCTTTGATGTTGTGACCAGCGAACCACTTGTCTACGCGTTGGCGGGTCTGCTGCACGGATAGGTGACAGGTTATAGTCACGCAGCCAATGCGGCTGGCGTGTTCATGATGGTCTCGAATTCGACAGGGGTCAAACGACCGAGCGCGGCCTGTCGGCGCCGCCGATGGTAGGTGCGTTCGATCCAGGTCACGATCGCGATGCGGAGTTGCTCGCGGGTGGTCCAGGAGCGGCGGTTCAGGACGTTCTTCTGTAGCAGGCTGAAGAAGCTTTCCATCGCGGCGTTGTCCCCGCACGAAGCGACTCTGCCCATGGATCCGACCATGCGGTGACGGGTCAGGGCGCGGAGGAACTTCCTGCTTCGAAATTGCGATCCACGATCGCTGTGAACCACGCAGCCGGCCACGTTATCGCGGATTGCGACGGCGTTCTCGAGCGCCTGGACTGCCAGCCGCGACTTCATCCTCGAGTCGATCGAGTAGCCGACGATCTTGTTCCCGAACACGTCCTTGATCGCGCAGAGGTAGAGCTTGCCCTCGGCGGTCTTGTGCTCGGTTATGTCGGTCAGCCAGAGCTGGTTCGGGCCGTGGGCGGTGAACGCATGTCGGACCCGGCCGTCCTCGTCGGTGACGGTGCAGAGATCGTCATGGACTGCCGGGCCGGGCTTCTTGCCGTTCTTGCCGCGTTTCTTCCCGAACGCGCTCCACCAGCCGTTCTCGGACGCGATCTTCCACGCGGTCCGGTCCGCCATCGGCTCTCCGGCGTCGCGGGCCTCGTCGGCGAGGAGTCGGTGCCCGAACTCCGGGTCGTCGCGGTGCGCGTCGAACAACGCGTTCGCACGATACGCCTCCACCATCTCGCTATCGGTGACAGGGTCCGCCAGCCACCGGTAGTAGGGCTGGCGGGAGAGCTTGAGCACCCGGCACGTCACCGTCACGGGCACCCCGTCAACGGCGAGCTCAGTCACGAGCGGGTAGAACCTTTTCCCGGGAGGTTCGCCTGCGACAGATACGCGGCGGCCCGACGCAGGACCTCGTTCTCCTGCTCAAGGAGCCGGTTCCGCTTGCGCAGCTCCCGCAGCTCGGCCGACTCCGTCCTCGTCACGCCGGGCTTGGCGCCGTCATCGATGTCCGACCGGCGTAACCATTTCTGCAACGTCATCGGGTGGATCCCGAAGTCCTTCGCGATCTGCTCGAGCGTCACTCCGGGCTCACGACTACGGGCCACGCGGACGACATCATCGCGGAACTCACTCGGGAAAGGCTTGGGCACAGCAACATCCTTCCAGCCCACCCCGCAGGGCAAGCCAACTCAGATGTCACCTATCCGTGCAGCAGACCCGAACGCCCCGGTGATCGACCGGCTTTGGGGCGGACCTTGCACGAGCGCTTGAGGCCTCTCGATTCGTCTTCAGTGGATCGGGGTATTCGATGGCAAGCAGGCCGCGCATGGCCCACCGGTGGAGGAACGAGCTGTGCGCCGCTGGGCGCGATCGAGCCGTGAACCCTTGAGCCGAGCATCCGCGCGGAGGGATCTACGTGAACGGCCCGGAAGGCGAACAACACGACAAGGGGCGTGCCACGATGTGCGTGGGGAGGGATCACTGTGGGTGAGGTTGCTTACGGGTCATTGGCGTCGGTGTATGAGTGGCTGGTACCGGATGCGAAGGCGTCCCCGGCGGGCAATGCGCAGGCGTTCGAGATGGTGACGGCGGGGCTCGACCCGGGGGCACAGATCTTGGACTGCGCCTGCGGGATTGGGTTGCTGGCGGTGGGGCTGGCTGAGGCCGGGTTCCGGGTCACCGCGTGCGATGCCAGCCCGGCGATGGTCGAGCGGACCCAGGCGCTGGCTCGCGCTCACGGAGTCGAGGTGTCGACGCGGGTATGCCGCTGGGACCAGCTACCCGATCAAGGCTGGCAGGATCGGTTCGACGCTGTGTTGTGCGTCGGGAACTCGCTCGCGCACGCGATCGGACGCAGTGGCCGGCGCGCCGCACTCGACGGCATGGCATTCGTGTTGGCGACGGGTGGGGTGCTGGCGCTGACCTCCCGCAACTGGGAGCAGATCCGCTCAGCCGGCAGCAGGCTGGACGTCTGGGACCGGCTCGTGGAACGCGCCGGCCGCAAGGCAGTGGTGGTGTACTCCTGGCAGGTGCCGCCTTCATGGGACGCCGAACACCACCTGCAGATCTCCGTGGCAGCACTCCAGGACGGTGACCAGCTGCAGGTGACGACCGAACTGCTGCCGATCTGGCCCTTCCACCACGAGGAACTCCTAGCCGAGGTCGCGGCCGCAGGTCTAGGCCTCGCAGGGTCCACGTACGACGCGACCCAACCGAATTATCTCGTCACCGCTCAGCGACGCGCAGGGTTACCGACCTGACCCACACTCCCCATCCCGGCGTCGCATGATCACACCGGTCGCGCCGCTACGTCGCTCATGCCGGAGAGCATATGGCTCCCCGGCGAGCTCCGCGGTCGCGTTGAGGGATCCCGCCACGCGCGTTTGCGACCAACTCGGCTGTTGATTTCGTCAGCTCTCTTCGCAAGTATTCGCGCATGAGTGACAAGTCAGATTCCGAACAGATAGACGACATCATCGGGCAGCAGAGCGGCTGGAAACAGGACGCGCTCGTCGCGCTTCGAGCTGCGATCATGGCCGCCGACCCGGCTGCCGTCGAGGTGGTCAAGTACAAGAAGCCCTCCAAACCGGAGGGAGTTCCGTTCTGGACGCACGACGGAGACGTCTGCTTCGTCGACGTGCTCAAGAGCGCCGTAAGGCTGACGTTTGCGAGGGGTGCCCGCATGGAAAGCAGCGATCTCTTCAATACCCGGCTGGACAGCAAGGTCGTCCGAGCCATCGACTACTTCGATGGAGACCGCGTGGACGAAGCGGCGGTCAAGGCGCTCGTGGCCGAGGCCGTGGAACTCAACGTCGCAGCCAGGTGACAGTGGTGGTGGAGATTCTGGGTTCCCGTAAGGGATCGCGATGCGGGCGGAGTGATCCGCCAGATAGCCGTGACAGAACGCCGCCATCTCCCGGCGAATGTCCGCGACAATCCGAGGTTGAGGCTCCTCAGTCGAACCCGAGACTGAGCTTCCGCAGCAGCCCCGCGAGCCGCTTCTGCTCGGCCGCAGGAAGGCTCGCCAAGAGCTCGGCCTCCGCGTCGACGAGACGGGTGATCGCGGCATCCACTCGCGTGAGCCCTGCCGGGCTCATTTCGACGAGGATGCCGCGGCCATCGTTCGGGTCGGTCTGGCGAGTGACGAGCCCGCGCTCGACGAGGCGGTCGATGCGATTGGTCATCGTGCCGCTCGAGACGAGTGTCTGCTGCAGGAGCTGCTTGGGGGAGAGACGGTACGGGGAGCCCGCGCGGCGAAGCGCCGACAGCACATCGAACTCGGATGCCTCGAGCTCCGATCGGGTGAAGGCCTGCCGCCTGGCGCGATCGAGGTGCTTGGAAAGACGTGCGACCCGCGAGAGCACCTGCAGTGGTGCGAAGTCGAGGTCGGGGCGCTCGCGCTCCCAATCGTCGACGATCCGGTCGACCTCGTCAGCACCTGTCATCCCGCCATTATCGCGCGGTGCGCGAGCGGGATCGGTCGCGGTGCCCCATCCGACCTCCCCGCCCTCCGGATGCCGCAGGCCACCCCTCGCGACATGGCAGACTTGTCTGCGCAGCGGGCAGAGTTCCGCGCGGTCCGCCGTAGTGTAATGGCAGCACGACAGCCTTTGGAGCTGTTAGGTCCAGGTTCGAGTCCTGGCGGCGGAGCATGGACCAGAAACTCGCCATCATCGTGCTCGCTGCGGGCCAGGGCACCCGCATGAAGTCGGCCACGCCCAAACTCCTGCATCCCCTCGCGGGCTCGCCGATCGTCGCTCACGTGCTGCGCACTGCACAGGCGCTCGACGCAGCCCACGTCGTCGCGGTGGTACGGCATGAGCGCGACCAGGTGGCGGCCGCGGTCGAGTCGGTGTTCCCCGGCTGCGTCGTCGTCGACCAAGACGAGATTCCAGGCACCGGCCGCGCGGTCGAGCAGGCGATCGCCGCGCTGCCCGACGACTTCGACGGCGAGGTGCTCGTGCTGAACGGCGACGTGCCGCTGCTCGACGCAGACACGCTGGCCGCCTTCCTCGAACGTCACCGCGGCCACGCCGCGAAGGCATCCGTGCTCTCGGCCGTCTACGACGACCCGAGCGGGTACGGCCGCGTGGTGCGCAACGAGGCAGGCGCCTTCGACCGCATCGTCGAGCAGAAGGACGCCACCGAGGTCGAGCGCGCGATTCCCGAGATCAACGCCGGGATCTACGCCTTCGGCGCGAGCGCACTTCGCGACCAGCTCGCGAACCTCACCACCGACAACGCGCAGGGCGAGAAGTACCTCACCGACGTGATCCAGCTGCTGCGCGAGGCGGGTTCAGAGGTCGAGGCGGTGCCGGTGGCCGCGCCGTGGCTCGTCGCGGGCATCAACGACCGTGCGCAGCTCTCCGAGACGGCGGCCCGGCTCAACGCGCTCATCGTGCGCGGCTGGCAGCTGAACGGCGTCACCATCGAAGACCCCGCGACGACGTGGATCGACCTCGACGTCAGGATCGAGCGCGACGTCACCATCCGCCCGGGCACCCAGCTGAAGGGGGCCACGGTCATCGCCACTGGTGCCGTCATCGGACCGGACACCACACTCGTCGACTGCGAGATCGGTGCGAACGCCGAGGTGAGGCGATCGGATGCCACGCTCGCGGTCGTCGGGCCCGGGGCATCCGTCGGCCCCTTCTCATTCCTGCGGCCGGGTACCGTGCTCGGCGCCGACGGCAAGGTCGGCGCGTTCGTCGAGGTGAAGAACGCCAAGATCGGCGTCGGCAGCAAGGTCCCGCACCTCTCGTACGTCGGCGACGCGACGGTGGGCGAGCACTCGAACATCGGCGCCGGCTCGATCTTCGCGAACTACGACGGCGAGCGGAAGCACCACTCCGATGTGGGCTCGTACGTGAAGACCGGTGCGCACGGCGTGTTCGTCGCGCCCGTTAGGATTGCGGACGGGGTCTACACGGGCGCCGGCACTGTACTCCGCAACGACGTTCCCGCGGGTGCACTCGCCGTGAACGTGGCGCCCCAACGCAACATCGAGGGATGGGTCCAGAAGCACCGACCCGGTACCGCGGCCGCCCAGGCGGCCGAGGCTGCTGATACGGCATCCGGCCCGGCAACGATCGACGCAGCCGAAGACTGAGGCACCGGCGCACGCGGGTGGAGAGGACAACCACATGTCGGGAATCGTGACCTCCGGGTCGAAACGCCTCGTGCTCGTCACGGGTCGCGCGCACCCAGAGCTCGCCGAGCAGATCGCCGAGGCACTCGGCTCGGAGCTCGTGCCGACCGACGCGCGCACGTTCGCGAACGGTGAGATCTACGCGCGATACGACGAGAGCGTGCGAGGCTGCGACGCGTTCGTCATCCAATCGCACACGTCGCCGATCAACGAGTGGCTCATGGAACAGCTCATCATGATCGACGCGCTGAAGCGTGCCTCCGCCAAGCGCATCACGGTCGTGGCGCCCTTCTATCCGTATGCCAGGCAAGACAAGAAGGGCCGCGGCCGCGAGCCGATCTCGGCACGCCTCGTCGCCGACCTGTTCAAGGCGGCCGGCGCCGATCGCATCATGTCGATCGACCTGCACGCCGCACAGATCCAGGGCTTCTTCGACGGCCCCGTCGACCACCTCTTCGCCATGCCCGTGCTGCTCGAGTACTTCCAGGAGAAGCTCGATCCTGCGACGCTCACGGTCGTCTCGCCCGACATGGGCCGGGTGCGTGTGGCCGACATCTGGAGCGACAAGCTCGGCGCACCGCTCGCGATCATCCACAAGCGACGCGACCCGCTCGTGCCCAACCAGGTCTCGGTGCACGAGATCGTCGGCGAGGTGAACGGCCGGGTGTGCCTGCTCGTCGACGACCTCATCGATACGGGCCGCACCATCGTGAAGGCCGCCGAGGCGCTGAAGGCCGCCGGCGCCACGGGCGTCGTCGTCGCGGCGACGCACGCGGTCTTCTCGCCTCCCGCGACCGAGATCCTGCAGTCCGATTTCATCGACCGAGTCGTGGTCACCGACACGCTCCCGGTTCCGCCCGAGAAACGCTGGGATCGGCTCACCGTGCTGCCCATCGCCCCGCTGTTGGCCCGTGCGATCCACGAGGTCTTCGAGGACGGCTCGGTGACGAGCCTCTTCGACGGCGCGGCGTAGGCCGGCCGGCTCGCTGATGGCCATCACGACGCCGCGCCCGTGGCTGGGCAGTTACGCCGAGGGTGTTCCGCACGACATCGAGGCGCAGCAGGGCTCGCTCTACGACCTCGTGCGCGCCTCGGTCGAGCAGTACGGCGACCACGTCGCGCTCGAGTTCTTCGGTGCCACCACGACGTACGCCGAACTCGGCGAGCAGATCGAACGTGCGGCTGAGGGACTCCGGCTCCTCGGCGTGCAGAAGGGCGACCCGGTCGCGCTCGTCCTGCCGAACTGCCCCCAGCACATCGTCGCGTTCTATGCCGTGCTGCGGCTCGGTGCGATCGTCGTCGAGCACAACCCGCTGTACACACCACGCGAGCTGCGTCACCAGTTCGAAGACCACGGTGCGCGGGTCGTGATCGCCTGGGACAAGGTGGCCCCGACCATCCAGGCATTCCCCGCGGATGTCGCGGTCACCTCCATCGTCTCCGTCGACGTGACCCGTGCGATGCCGTTCCTCACGCGCGCGATGCTGCGGCTGCCGGTCGCGAAGGCGCGGGAGTCTCGTGCCGCGCTCACCACGAAGGTGCGCGGCACGATGCCGTGGCGCGAGCTCGTGGCATCCGCCCCCATCGACCCGCACATCATCGCGCCGGGCGTCGACGATGTCGCGCTCATCCAGTACACGAGCGGCACGACCGGCAGCCCGAAGGGCGCCACGCTCACGCACGAGAACCTCGGGGCGAACGCCGCACAGGCTCGCGCATGGGTGCCCGAGATCGAGCGCGGCACCTCGGTCGTCTACGCCGTGCTGCCCATGTTCCATGCCTACGGACTCACCCTCTGCCTCACGTTCGCGATGAGCATGGGCGCCCGGCTCGTGCTCTTCCCGAAGTTCGACCCCGACCTCGTGCTGAAGGTCGTGAAGCACAGGCCGCCGACGTTCCTGCCCGCCGTGCCGCCGATCTACGAACGGCTCACCACGGCGGCGGCCGCAGCGGGCGTGTCGCTCGGCGGCATCCAGATCGCGATCTCGGGTGCCATGCCGCTCTCTGCCGAGGTCGTGGAGCCGTGGGAGGCCGCGAGCGGCGGCTACCTCGTCGAGGGCTACGGGCTCTCCGAGACGTCGCCCGTGCTGATGGCCAACCCCGTCGCGCCGAACCGCAAGGCGGGCACCGTCGGGCTCCCGCTGCCCTCCACCGAGGTGCGCGTCGTCGACCCCGACGAGCCCACACGCGACCGCGAACCGGGCGCCGAGGGCGAGCTCATCGTGCGCGGCCCGCAGGTGTTCTCGGGATACTGGAAGAAGCCCGAGGAGACCGAGGCGGTGTTCGTGCCCGCCGACGACGGCGGCGCCGACTGGTTCCGCACCGGCGACATCGTGGCGATCGACGACGAGGGGTTCGTGCGCGTCGTCGACCGCATCAAGGAGCTCATCATCACGGGCGGGTTCAACGTCGCCCCGAGCGAGGTCGAGGAGGCGATCCGCGCCCATCCCGACGTCGAGGACTGTGCTGTCGTCGGGCTGCCTGACGAGCACTCGGGCGAGCAGGTCGTCGCGGTGGTCGTGCTGCGCGACGGCTCGACGCTCGACGAGTCCGCCGTCCGTGCCTTCGCGCGCGACCAGCTCACCGCCTACAAGGTCCCCAAACGCGTCGTGCAGGCCGACGACCTGCCGCGTTCCCTCATCGGCAAGGTGCTGCGCCGCCAGGTGCGCAACGGCCTCCTGACCGAGTAGGGACGCGTCATGGGCTTCCTCTCGGCCGACTCCGCTCGTGCGCTCGCCCGCCTCGTCGCACTCGAGGCCGCCGAGACGGATGCTGCGCCGCTCGAGCGGCTCCGCGGCATCCGCTCGCTGGTCACCGCCCTCGAGACCGACGCGGCAGGGCTCGCTGCGGTTCGGGAGGCGCTCGACGCCGGTGCGAGCTGGGACGAGGTGGCGGATGCCGCGGGCCTCAGCCCTTCTGCCGCGAAGTACCGCTGGGCCGGCGACGATGCGGCGATCGCGACGCGGCAGGAGGCGAGCCGCAAGCGCAAGCGCGAGCGGCCCTCGAGCGTGCCCACCGACCTGCCCGGCGAGAGCGTCTCCGAGGCGGCGAAGCGACTGGGGATCACCCCGCAGGCGATCTACCAGCGCGTCACGCGCGGGTTGATCGAGGCGCGCACCGTCGAGTTGCCAGATGGACGCAGGTACAAGCGGGTGTTCGTGCCCGACAGGCCGGGCGACGGTGACGCGGCCGAGAGCGACGGCTCGAGCTAGGCCTCGCGCTCGGTGCCGGGCACGCGCTGATCGGGAAGGCGTGGCATCGCCGGGAGGAGCCCGAGGCGCGCCACCAGCCTCTCGGCGCCGCCCGACGAGATCGCGATGCACTCCCAGCTCGGCCCGGCGGGCGTGAAGAGTTCGAACGACGTGCGGAAGCCTGCGGCATCCGTGTCGTAGGCCGCCACGTAGATGACGCAGACCCGGTCGGCGGCCGACTTCGCCACCGCGAACGCCGAGAGGACCAGTGGCAGCACGAGGGCGCCGAGCGAGATGAGCACGACGATCCGAAGCATGCGCCGACGTCGCGCGCCCGGCATCGGCGTGTCGTCGTGCGGTTCGGGCTCGGGTTCGAGCTCGGGATGCCGGTCGTTCATGCCGAACCGCCCACGACGACGGATGCCACGCCGCCGAGACTCGCGAGGAGCGTCGCCGCGGCGACGCCGACGAGCGCGCCGGTCGGCGGGGTGATCACGAGCTGGTCGCCCGAGAGCTGGCGTCGGCGAACGGTGCCGATGGCGACGGCCGCACCGGATGCCGCGAACAGCAGCACCCCGATCGCCACGAGCCACGGCTCGCCGGCGACGAATCCGGCTCGGATCGAGAGCAGGGCGTTCACGGCGATCGCGAGCGCCGTGCGCGACCACGAGAGAGCCGTGCGCTCGGGCTGGAGCCCGGGATCGCCGGTCGCCCCGATGACGTGGCGTCTCATGATTCGGCCGGCCTGGTCATGAGCGGGCGGATCTGGTCATGTGCGGGGCGGAACTGTTCATGTGCGGGCAGCTCTGGTCATGCGCGGGGCGGATCTGGTCATGTGCGGGCAACTCTGGTCAGGTCACGATCAGGAGCACGACCAGCACCGCGCTGGTCAGCAGGCAGACCACCGCCAGTGCGGGAAGCACCCAACTGAATGGGAGCGGCCGCCCCTGCCGGATCGCGATCTCGTTCGCGCGCCACCGTGAATACGACAGGATGCTGAGCACGGCGGCCACGACGCCGAGCCCCACCGAGAGCACCGTGACGGCGACCCGCGGACCCAGCTCGGTCGCGAACTGGTGCAGCAGCACGCCGCCGGCGAGCAGCGCGAGCGCCGTGCGGATCCACGCGAGGAACGTGCGCTCGTTCGCAAGGGTGAAACGGTAGTCGGGTTCGGTGCCCTCACGTCGCCAGGCCGGTTCCGGCATCCGTGCGTCCTTCGCTGTCGGTGGATCGCCGTCGCTCAGTGCGAGGAGGGCGTGGTCTCGATCTCGGAGTGGTCGCCCGACCAGAGCGTGTGGAAGACGCCGGGCTTGTCGACGCGCTGGTAGGTGTGCGCGCCGAAGAAGTCGCGTTGACCCTGGACGAGCGCCGCGGGGAGCCGGTCGGCACGCAGGCCGTCGTAGTAGGCGAGTGACGAGGAGAATGCCGGGGTCGGCACGCCGGCCTGCGCCGCGGTCGCGACGACGCGGCGCCAACTGTCTTGGGTGCCCGCCACCGCTTCGCGGAAGTAGGGTGCGACGACGAGGGCGACCAGCGACGGGTCGTCGGCGTACGCCTCGGCGATGCGGTTCAGGAAGCGGGCGCGGATGATGCATCCGGCACGCCAGATCTTCGCGATGTCGCCCTTGTGCACGTCCCATCCGTACTGCTCGGCGCCCGCGACGATCTCGTCGAAGCCCTGCGAGTAGGCGATGATCTTCGACGCATAGAGGGCGCGGCGCACGTCTTCGACGAACGCATCGACGTCGGCGTCGGCCACCTTCCACTCGGTCTCGGGCCCGGGAAGGTCGGATGCCGCGTCGCGCTGCTTTCGCTTGGAGGAGAGGCTGCGCGCGAACACGGCCTCTGCGATGCCCGAGGTCGGCACGCCGAGGTCGAGGGCGTTCTGCACGGTCCACGCGCCGGTGCCCTTTGCGCCTGCCTCGTCGAGGATGACGTCGACGAGGGGCTTGCCGGTCGCGGCATCCGTCTGGCGCAGCACCTCTGCGGTGATCTCGATCAGGTAGCTCTCGAGCTCGCCGGTGTTCCACGCGGCGAAGATGTCGGCGATCTCGGCGGGGCTCTTGCCGGTACCCCGGCGGATCAGGTCGTACGCCTCGGCGATGAGCTGCATGTCGGCGTACTCGATGCCGTTGTGCACCATCTTCACGAAGTGGCCGGCGCCGTCGGTGCCGACGTGGGTGACGCAGGGCTCGCCGTCGGGAGCGACCGCCGCGATCGTCTGCAGGATGGGGCCGAGGGTCTTGTAGGACTCGACCGAGCCACCGGGCATGATCGACGGCCCGTGCAGCGCGCCCTCCTCGCCGCCGGAGATGCCGGCGCCGACGAAGTGGATGCCGGTCGGGCTGATCTCCTTCTCGCGGCGAATCGTGTCGTGGAAGTTCGCGTTGCCGCCGTCGACGATGATGTCACCCGGCTCGAAGCGCGCCACCAGCTCGGAGATCACCGCGTCGGTACCCTTGCCGGCCTGCACCATGATGATCGCCGTGCGCGGCTTTGCGAGCGAGGCGACGAAGTCGTCGTAGCTCTCGGATGCCACGAAGCCGGCCTCGGGGTGTTCGCTGGTCAGCTTGTGCGTGCGTTCGGGGGAACGGTTGTACACCGCAACCGTGTTGCCCTCGCGGCTCGCGAGGTTGCGTGCGAGGTTCGACCCCATCACCGCGAGTCCGACGACGCCGATGTTTGCTGATGCGGATTCAGGCACGAACTTCTCCTCCGAGCAGGTGTGGGTCGCCTCCAGCGTACTGTGAGCGCCGCTCACCCCTGCGCGTGGTTGCGGGGCGG
>DASSBT010000109.1:0-4503 GCA_035698465.1 Agromyces sp.
GCGGCTCGTGACCGACTGGCACGGCCAGGGCCCGATCGACCTGCCCCGCGGCATCCGCGCCGCTCGCGTGCATGGTCGCATCGTGTTCTCGGCGGCCGGGTGACCCCGATGAATCCGAGCGGATGCCGCGGCGGTAGGCTCGTGGCATCCGACGCCGACGACCGCAGGGAGCAGGAATGGACGCGCGCGTACTCGAGGACGATCTCACCGAGGTGCTCGTCACCGAGGCCGAGATCCAGGCCAAGCTCGCCGAACTGGCCCGCCGCATCGAGACCGATTACGAGGGTCGCGACATCTTGCTCGTCGGAGTGCTGAAGGGCGCCGTGATGGTCATGGCCGACCTCGCTCGCGAACTGCGGCCGCACGTCACGATGGACTGGATGGCGGTCTCGTCATACGGCGCAGGCACCCAGTCGAGCGGCGTCGTGCGCATCCTGAAAGACCTCGACACCGACCTCACCGGGCGTCACGTGCTGATCGTCGAGGACATCATCGACTCGGGCCTCACGCTGAGCTGGCTGCGCGGCAACCTCGAGTCGCGCGGTGCGGCATCCGTCGAGATCTGCGCACTGCTTCGCAAGCCGGATGCCGCGAAGGTCGACGTCGCCGTCAAGTACCTGGGTTTCGACATCCCGAACCGGTTCGTGGTCGGCTACGGACTCGACTTCGCCGAGCGCTACCGCAACCTGCGCGACGTGGCGATCCTCGCACCGCACGTCTACTCCTGACTCCGGTCTAGTCGGGGTGGGGCGCAGGCCCTACAGTCTTCTCATGGTCGATGACCGACCCCGCAGCAGGCTGCGCGACGCTGCGGCCGCGTTCACGAGCAACGCGCGCAACCCGAACCTGCGCCGCGCCCAGCTCAGCTTCCTCGGCGCGTGGACCGCCGAGTGGGCCTTCACCGTGGCGCTCGGCATCGTCGCCTACCGCGACGGGGGCGCGACCGCCGTCGGCCTCGTCGGGCTGCTCCGCATGGTGCCGTCCGCGGTGCTCGCTCCGCTGCTCTCGCCGATCGCCGACCGGGGGCGGCGCGAGCGGGTCCTCGTGTTGGTCTCGATCGTGCGCGGAATCGCGACCGCCGTGGCCGCCGTGGTCGTGGCGGTGGCCGGCCCGACATGGGTGATCTACGCGCTCGCCGTGCTGTCGACCATCGCGGCGACCCTCTATCGCCCTGCGCACTCCGCGCTGCTCCCGTCGCTGTGTCGCACCGGGCACGAATTGGCCAGCGCCAACATGGTCAGGGGCCTGCTCGACTCCGCGGCCACGCTCGTGGGTCCGTTGCTCGCGGCGGTGCTGCTGCAGTTCACCGGTGTCGACATCGTGTTCGCGGTCGCGGCAGCCGCGTCGTTCTGGGCGGCCGCCCTGCTCGTGCGGCTGCGCTACGAAGCCCCGCCACGGCCGCCGGCGCCCAAGCGCGTGAACCTCGCCAGGGAGGCCGTCGACGGGATTCGCGCCGTCGTGCAGAACCGCGACCTGTCGCTCATCCTCGGCCTCGCCGCGGCGCAGGCCCTCACCCGCGGTGCACTCACCGTGCTGTCGGTGGTGGTCGCCATCGAGCTGCTCGGCACCGGCGAACCGGGCGTCGGCGCCCTGATGACCGCCGTCGGGGTGGGCGCGGTGCTCGGCTCGTTTGCGGCCTCACTCCTCGTCGGGAGCGGCAGGCTGGGTGCGTGGTTCGCCGTCGGAGTCGGCCTCTGGGGACTCCCGCTCACCCTCATCGGAGTGTTCCCCCAACAAGCGGCGGCATTGGGGCTCCTCGCATTCATCGGCGTCGGCAACGCCCTGATCGACCTCGCCGGGTTCACGCTCATCGGCAGGATGGCGCCCGATGATGTGCTCGCACGCGTGTTCGGTGTACTCGAGAGCCTGGTCGCGGTGTTCATCGGGCTCGGCGCCGTCGTCGCATCGACGATGATCGAGTGGTTCGGCGTGCAGACCACGCTCGTGGCGATCGGGCTGGTGTGCCCCATCCTCGCGGTGGCATCGTGGCGGCGCCTGCGCGCCGCTGACCGGTCGGTGGATGACCTCGACGTCGAGATCGGGCTGCTCCAGCGGGTGCCCATGCTGCGCACTCTGCCGCTGCCCTCCATCGAGCAACTCGCGCGTGGTCTGGAGCCCCTCACCGTTGCCGCGGGCGACGTGGTGTTCAGGCAGGGCGAGGTCGGCGACCGCTACTACGTGATCGAATCGGGTGAGGCCGACGTGGTGGGCGATGGCCGTGTCGTTGCGACGCTCGGCCCGGGCGATGGGTTCGGCGAGATCGCGCTCCTGCGCCGGACTCGTCGAACCGCCACCGTGGTGGCGAAGAGCGCGCTGCGGTTGCGAGCGCTCACCTCCGAGCGGTTCCTGCCGACGGTGCTGGGATACACCGCAAGCGCCCGAGAGGCAGGCGTCGTGGTCGACGGTCAGCTCGAGCGGTACTCGCCGAAGGAGCCGTTCGGCGAGTCATCCACCACATCCTGAGAGATCATCGGTTGTGCAGCCCGGGCGATGGTGGGATCGTGAGGCATGAAATCCGGCCGCGCCGTGCTGCTGATCGCCGACATCGGTGGTTACACCGACTACATGAGCTCCCATCGGATGAGCCTCGCGCACGCCGAGGTCAACACGGCGCGCATGCTCGAGAAGATCATCGATGCCGCCCCGGGCTTCGACCTCATCGAGATCGAGGGCGACGCGGCCTTCCTCTCTCGTCAGGCCGACGAGGTCGAGACCGACACGGCGATCGCCGAGGTGCTCGATGCTGCGGTCTCGATGCATCGGGCGTTCCACCTCGAGCGGCAGTACGTCGCGGCGAACCTGTGCCCATGCACGGGGTGCAAGGGAGCGGCCGGACTCAAGCTGAAGTTCGTGGCGCACATCGGCGACGTGGCCACCCAGACGATCCGTGACCGGATCAAGCTCGTCGGGATCGATGTCATCCTCGTGCATCGGCTGCTGAAGAATCCGGTCGGGGTCCCCGAGTACGTCCTGCTCTCCGAGGAGCTGTACCGCACGAGCGAAGACTTGCTGTCCGTTCCCGTGCACGAGATCTCGCCCGAACTCGAGGGCTTCGGCACGGTGCGCGCGCACTTCGTCGACATGGGTGACCTCGAGGGGGCGCCCGAACCGTTGCCCGCGCCCTCGTGGCCGAAGCGCATCGGGCAGACCTTCGCCGCCGTCGGCCCTGGGATACCGTTCATGCTCGGGATCCGCGAGACGCGCCGCGCGGCACCCGCTCAGTGAGTCGTCGCCGCGCCGGCTGATGACGCCCACCTCGGGTGCCGACCCCGCCGATAGCCCACAGCGAACATTCGGTCGGGGCACAGCCGCGCCAATGTAGCCTTGCAAGACCATGAACATCAAGAAGATCCTGCGCGGGCCGATCATCTATATTCTGCTCGCAATCGTCGCCGTGTGGATCGGATCGAGCCTCATCACCGCGTCGGGTTTCCGTGAGGTCTCCACGCAAGAGGGCCTCCAGCTCCTGAAAGACGACAAGGTGGCCGCGGTGAAGATCGTCGACGGCGAGAACCGCGTCGACCTCACCCTCGCCAAGGAAGACGAGGAACTCGGCAAGCAGGTGCAGTTCTACTACGTCACGCCGCGAGGCGAAGACGTGATCGCCGCAGTCGATGCGGCGGACCCGGCCGACGGCTTCAATGACGAGGTGCCGCAGCCGAACTGGTTCCTCTCGATGCTCGGCATCCTCCTGCCCCTCGTGCTCATCGGCCTCTTCTTCTGGATCATGCTCTCCGGCATGCAGGGTGGTGGCAACCGCGTCATGCAGTTCGGCAAGTCGAAGGCGAAGCTCGTCTCGAAGGAGAGCCCGAAGGTCACCTTCGACGACGTCGCCGGCGCCGACGAGGCGATCGAAGAGCTGCACGAGATCAAGGAGTTCCTGAAGGAGCCCGCGAAGTTCCAGGCGGTCGGTGCGCGCATCCCCAAGGGCGTGCTGCTGTACGGCCCTCCCGGCACCGGCAAGACGCTGCTCGCTCGCGCGGTCGCGGGTGAGGCGGGCGTGCCGTTCTACTCGATCTCGGGCTCCGACTTCGTCGAGATGTTCGTGGGCGTGGGCGCCAGCCGTGTGCGCGACCTGTTCGAACAGGCGAAGCAGAACGCACCCGCCATCATCTTCGTCGACGAGATCGACGCCGTCGGCCGTCACCGCGGCGCAGGCCTCGGCGGCGGGCACGATGAGCGCGAGCAGACCCTGAACCAGCTGCTCGTCGAGATGGACGGATTCGATCCGAAGACGAACGTCATCCTCATCGCGGCGACGAACCGCCCCGACATCCTCGACCCGGCGCTACTGCGCCCAGGTCGCTTCGACCGGCAGATCGGCGTCGATGCGCCCGACCTCAAGGGCCGCCAGAAGATCCTCGAGGTGCACTCGAAGGGCAAGCCGCTCACCAAGGGCGTCGACCTCGAGGTGCTCGCGCGCAAGACGCCGGGCTTCACGGGCGCCGACCTCGCGAACGTGCTCAACGAGGCGGCGCTGCTCACCGCCCGCTCGAACGCGCA
>DASSBT010000110.1:0-4688 GCA_035698465.1 Agromyces sp.
CTGGATCTTGTAGCCGAGCTCTTCGCCGAGCACCTGGAAGGTGGCCTCGTCGAGCGACTCGGTCGCCGTGGCCATCTCACCGAGGTGGAACAGCACCGTGACGAGCGAACCGGGGTTCGCATCGATCTTGTCGGCGAAGTCCGAGATCGACGAACCGCGACGCAGTCGGATGACGGTGTTGCCGTCGCCGCGGGGAACGCTCACGCCGCCGAGCGACGGGGCCTCCCGCATCTCGAATTCGGCCCGCTTCGTACGCTTCGACTTGCGCGACTTGCTCTTACCGCCGCCACGACCGAACGCACCGGCCGTGCCGCCGCCTGGGCCACGGCCACGACCGCCGCCGCCTGCGGGACGCGGGCCGCCGAAGCCGCCACCGGGGCGCTGGAAGCCGCCACCCGCGCCACCCGGGCGCGCACCGGCTCCGCCGCCGGCGCCGCCTGGGCGCTGGAAGCCGCCACCACCGGGCCGACCGGCTCCAGCCGGACGAGGTGCGCCGGGACGCGGCGAACCCGGGCGAGGCGCCTGCGGGCGCGGGATGTTGCCGGGGCTGGGGCGCTGCCCCATGCCCTGCGAGCTCGAGAACGGATTGTTGCCCGGACGCGGCTGGGCGGGGCGCGAACCCATGCCCTGCGAGCTCGAGAACGGGTTGTTGCCCGGACGAGGAGCACCGGGGCGCGGGGCGGGACGCGGGATCGCGCCGCCCGGCTTGGGCGAGGGCGACGATGTCGCGACATCCGACGCGGCAGCCGCCGGTGCTTCGGGCGCCTCGGCGGGCTTGCCCGCAGCCGCCTGCGCGGCGCGTTCTTCGGCCTGTGCCTGACGCTCGGCGACGGTCAGCGGCGCCTCTGCGACGGGCGCGACGGCGTCGGCGTGATCGGTGGACGCGGTGGGCTCGGTGGGCTCGACAGGAGCCTCGGCGGGCTTGGGAGCCGGCTTCGGCCCGGGCTTGGCACCCGCGCCTGCGCTCGTTGCCTTGGCCGCCGGCGCCTTCGCCGCGGGAGCGGCCTTGGCCGCTGCGACACCGTCTGCCTCGAGCGCGGCCTTCAGCCGGCGGGCGACGGGGGGTTCGATGGAGGACGAGGGTCCCTTGACGTACTCGCCCATCTGCTTGAGCTTCTCAAGCGCGATCTTGCTGTCGACACCGAGTTCGGATGCGATCTCGTGTACGCGTGGTTTGGCAGCCACTTCTCTCCTGTTCCGGGTCCTCCCCGAAACAGGGGGACCATCAATGGCGGACGGGTCTCATTTCGAGCCGCTCATTAGTTGTCACTCATAAGTAATCACTGCGCCGTTCAGCCTGTTCTCTACGTTGCTGGTATCCACCTCGCCGCGAATGCGGAGTGCGCGTCCGAAGGCGCGTCGCCGCACGGCGAGCCGGTAGCACTCGAGCGTCGGATGCAACCACGCACCCCTGCCCGGAAGCACAGCCGAAGCATCTGCGACGACGTGGGAATCCTGGAGGACGACCCTCAGAAGTGAGGATCGCGGGGCGCGCGAACGGCATCCGATGCACGTTCTGACGGGATCCATCCTACACCTCTGGGCCGGACGCCCATTTCACGCTGCCCGACGGCTCAGCTCGACTCGAGGATCGAGTCGGGCTGTATGTCGATCTTGGCACCGGTCAGCTTCGCGGCGAGGCGGGCATTCTGGCCCTCCTTGCCGATCGCGAGCGAGAGCTGGTAGTCGGGCACGAGCGCACGGACGGCGCGTGTCGACTCGTCGATGACGAACGCGCTCGTGACCTTCGCGGGGCTGAGCGCGCTCGCGACGAAGGTGGCGAGGTCGTCGTTCCAGTCGACGATGTCGATCTTCTCGTTGCCGAGTTCGGCGGTGACGGCACGCACTCGCTGCCCGAGCTCGCCGATCGCGGCTCCCTTGGCGTTCACGCCGGGCTGGTTCGCGCGCACGGCGATCTTCGTGCGGTGCCCGGCCTCGCGGGCGAGCGAGACGATCTCTACGACACCCGACGCGATCTCGGGCACCTCGAGCGCGAACAACTTGCGCACGAGCGCCGGGTGGGTGCGCGAAACGGTGATCGACGGGCCCTTCATGCCCTTCGACACGCTCGTGACATACACGCGGATGCGCTGGCCGTGCGGGTACTCCTCGCCGGGAACCTGCTCTTCGGGCGGCAGGATCGCCTCGACGGTGCCGAGGTCGATGTGCACCATGCGCGGGTTCGGACCCTGCTGGATGATGCCGGCGACGATGTCGCCCTCGCGCCCGCGGAATTCGCCGAGCACGGCGTCGTCGGCGAGGTCGCGCAGTCGCTGGTTGATGACCTGCTTCGCGGCGAATGCGGCGATGCGGCCGAAGTCGCTCGGCGAATCCTCGACCTCGCCGATGACGTTGCCCTCGTCGTCGTGCTCGGGGACGAAGACCGACACGTGGCCGGTCTTGCGGTCGAGGTGCGAACGGGCGCCGTCGGGGTTCGCGTGGCCGTGCTGCTCGGGATGCGTGTGCTTGAGGTAGGCCATCAGGATCGCCTGCTCGATGATCTCAACCAGTTCGTCGAACGGGATCTCCTTCTCGCGCTCCATCATGCGGAGCACGCTGAGGTCGATATCCATTGCCGGCCTCCTCTATTCACGTCTCACGCCCGCTTCCCCTCGGAGCTGGCAACTCTCTACGGTACCGGATGCCGCGGGGTGCGTCATACGCGTCGCCGACGTTCGGCGCGCGACAACGGGCGACGGATGCGCCGTGGCATCCGTCGCCCGTGACCAGTCGCTCGACGTCAGTCGCGGAAGACCTGCACGACCGACGGACGCGGTGCCGCCACCGTTCCGGCGGCGACGTCGTGCGCCGCCACGTAGTCGGGGAAGTACGAGTGCTGCGCGCCCACCGCGCCGTCTTCACCCGGGTGCTGCACCGCCACGAAGACCATGCCGTCGGTGTCGTGGATCACGGGGCCGCAGGTCTCGGCCTCGCGCGGCACGGCGAGGAACTGCTGCACGTTTCCGCGCTCCGCGCCCTCGAGCGGAACCCGGAACAGGCCGTCGTTGTAGCCGATGGTTCCCGGCTGGCCGTCGGTCGAGATCCAGAGGTTCCCCTTCGAGTCGAACGCGACGTTGTCAGGGCAGGAGATCGGCGAGACGAGCTGCTTCGGGAATCCGGCGAAGTACGTGTAGCCCGTGACGGCCGGGTCGCCGCAGAGCAGCAGGATGCTCCAGCCGAAGCGCTCCCCCGCCTGGCCCTCCGTCTCGGTGAGCTCGATCACGTGACCGAACCGGTTGCCCGAGATCGGGTTCGCCTCATCGAGCGCCGAGCGGGAGCCGCGCTGCGAATTGTTCGTGAGGGCGACGTAGACCTTGCCGGTCACCGGGCTCGGCTCCACGTCCTCGGGGCGGTCCATCTTGGTGGCGCCGACGAGGTCGGCGGCGAGTCGGGTGTACACGAGCACCTGCTCGGTCGTCATGCCGGGCACGGCGCTCCTGCCCTTCCGAGTGAGCGCGACCCACTCGCCGACACCGTCGAATGCGCCATCGGCGGGCATCCTGCCTGTGCCGGTGATCTCGGCGGCGGGCGAGTTGCCCTCGAAGCGTGCGACGTACAGGTCGCCCTCGCTCAACAGGCGCAGGTTCTGCTTGCGCGCGCCCACCGAGTCGTGCGCGTTGTACCTGTGCTTCGACACGAACTTGTAGAGGTAGTCGTTGCGTTCGTCGTCACCCATGTACGCGACGACCCTTCCGTCTTCGCCGATCGTGACATTGGCACCCTCGTGCTTCATGCGGCCCATCGCGGTGTGCTTCTTCGGCGTCGACGTCGGGTCGTTCGGGTCGAGCTCGACGATGTAGCCGAAGCGGTTCGGCTCGTTGACGTAGGCAGGATCGTGCGCGTTGAAACGCGGATCGTACGTCTCCCACCCGGTCTCGGTCGACGTGGTCGACGAGCCGCTGTAGCGCTTCTGCTCTGCCGTGTCGGCCGCCCACGCGAAGTACCCGTTGAAGTTCTCCTCGCCCGAGAGCACGGTGCCCCACGGCGTCGTGCCGCCCGCGCAGTTGCCGACCGTGCCCTTCACCCAGCGGCCCTCTGGGTCGGCTGCGGTCTTCACGAGATCGCTTCCGGCGGCGGGCCCGGTGAGTTCGAACATGCTCTCGACGGTAAGGCGGCGGTTGCGGGCGCCGTCGACCACGTAACGCCACGGCCTGCCCGCGCCGTCGCGGCGAAGCTCGACGACGGCCATGCCCATGGCGGCCTTGTAGATGTCGCCACGGCGTCGCCGCTCCGCGGCATCCGTCGTCGGCGGGAACATGATCCCGGGGTTCACGTACTCGTGGTTCGTGACGAGCACCCCGGTGGTGCCGCCTGCGTCGGCGATGATGTCGAGGTAGTCGTTGTTGTAGCCGAACTGGCCGGCCTGCGCCTCGGCCGTCTGGGCGTCGAAGTCGAAGGCCGGCGTCGAAGAGAAGAGGGGGTCGCCCCAGCGGATGACGGGCCCCCAGCGGTATCCGGCCGGCACGGTGACCTCGTCGACCAGGTTCGGCACCGGTGCGATCGGATCGAAATCGAGCCCGAAGGCCGAGCCCGGCGCACCCGGCGCACCCGGCTTCGGTGCCGCCTGGGCAGCAGGCGCCGGTGCCACGGCGTTCATGCCGATCGCGACCGCGCCCGCTGCCCCGAGGCCGAAGAGCGCACGACGAGTGAGCGCAGCCGAGGCGATGTCACGGAAGTGCGGGTTGTTC
>DASSBT010000111.1:0-5586 GCA_035698465.1 Agromyces sp.
GGCGAATGACATCGGCCTCGCGATCCTGCCGCCACTGCGCGAACTCGACGAGGTCGCATACCTCCGGTTCGCGAGCGTCTACCAGGCGTTCGAGTCGCTCGACGACTTCGACTCGGCCATCGGGCAGCTGCGGGCCGAGCATGGCCGGCTGCCCGCGCGCCCCGTCGAGTGAGCGCGGCGGCGCGCACGGTCGTGCCCAGACAGCCGCAGTTCCGATAGCGTTGTGGCCGGCATGTATCGACTTCTCTTCTCCCTCGTCTTCTCGCGCATGGACCCCGAAGACGCCCACCACTTCGCATTCCGGTTCATCCGGAGGCTCCCGACGCTCGGCATCGGTCGTCTGGTCGAGTCCTTCACCGGCCCCGACCGCACACTCGAGGTCGAAGCGCTCGGGCTGCGCTTCCCGTCGCCGTTCGGCGTCGCAGCAGGCTTCGACAAAGACGGCTTCGCGGTTCGCGGACTCGGGCAACTCGGATTCGGGCACGTCGAGGTCGGCACCATCACCGCGCACGCCCAGCCCGGCAACGAGCGGCCGCGCCTGTTCCGTCTCATCGCCGATCGCGCGCTCGTGAACCGCATGGGCTTCAACAACGGCGGGGCGGATGCCGCGGTCGGCCGTCTCTCGCGGCTGGCACGCCGTGCCCACCGGCCCGTACTCGGCGTGAACATCGGCAAGAGCCGCGTGACTCCCGTGGATGACGCGATCGCCGACTACGAGCGCAGCGCGCGGGTGCTCGCGCCGTTCGCCGACTACCTCGTGGTGAACGTGAGCTCGCCGAACACGCCCGGCCTCCGCGGGCTGCAGGAGCTCGATGCGCTCGCTCCGCTGCTCGAGGCCGTGCGCGCCCAGGCGGGTGGCACACCGCTGCTCGTGAAGATCGCTCCAGACCTCTCCGACGACGAGATCGCGCGCATCTGCGATCTCGCCACAGGACTCGGTCTCGACGGCATCATCGCCACGAACACGACCATCTCGCGCGAGGGGCTCTCGGCAGCGGCATCCGTCATCGAAACGATCGGCGCAGGCGGGCTCTCCGGGGCTCCGCTCGCGGCGAGATCGCTCGAGGTGCTGCGTCTCGTGCGGGCCAACGTGCCAGGGGAGTTCTGCGTGATCTCGGTCGGCGGCGTCGAGACGGCCGCCGATGTGCAGGAGCGGCTCGACGCCGGTGCGACGCTCGTTCAGGGATATTCGGCGTTCATCTACCGTGGGCCGCTCTGGGCGAGGCACATCAATCGGGGGCTCGTGCGCATCCGCCGCTCGCGCGCGGCCTGACGAAGCTGCGGCCTGCGGCAGCGGCCTGTCAGAGCAGCCCGACCGCGCCGAGCTGATCCGCCAGCGTCGAGCCGTCGCTCGCCGAAACCCACGGCACCTCTGCGCCGTGCTGCTCGGCCTTGGTGCGCCCACCGGCGAGCACCGCCTCACCCGTCGAGAGACGTCGGATGGCAACCGCGGCGACGCGCTCGGGATGCTCGGCCGCGAAACGGGCGTAGATCTCTTCGTCGTGCTGGCCGTCATCGCCGATGAGCAGCCAGCGGACGTTCGGGAACTCGCCGGTCACGCGCCTGAGGTTGTCTTCCTTGTGCTCGCGGCCGCTGCGGAACCAGCGGTCGTGCGTGGGGCCCCAGTCGGTCAGCAGCAATGGGCCGGCCGGGTACAGGTTGCGGGAGAGGAATCGCGTGAGGGTCGGTGCGACGTTCCACGCGCCCGTCGAGAGGTAGATCACCGCGGCGCCCGGATGCGCGCGCACGAGCCGCTCGAAGAGCACCGCCATGCCGGGCGTGGGGATGCGTGCGTGCTCGTCGAGCACGAACGTGTTCCAGAAGGCGACGAACGGCCGGGGGAGGGCCGTGACCATGACCGTGTCGTCGACGTCGGAGATGATGCCGAACTGCACGTCGGGGCCGACGATCCAGATCGGAGCCTCGACCGTCTCCGATCCCTCGGTCCTGATCGTCACCCGATGCCATCCCGGAGCGAGCGAGACGGGGATCTTGGTGTCGACCACGCCGCCGCGATCGGCGAGCACCTCGATGCGCTGGTCGTCGACCTCGATGATGACGGGAACGTGGCCGACCGGGACGCTCGTGAAGCTGCGCCAGCCGCGAATGCCCTGTTCGCGGCGTCGTCGTCGCCGCTTCGAGGGCTCGTCGGCGGCGATCGGGCGACTGAGGAGCACGCGGCAGAGCACCCGCGCCCACTCCGTCGATCCGTAGCCCGTGTAGGGCACGACGGTCGGCACGTGCCCACGGCGACGCGCCCAGCGTTCACGCAGGTCGTGGATCCAGTCTTCGAGGCGCGCGGCGCGATGCCGGACCTGGCGTTCCTCGGATCCGGTCGGGGTGGGGGGTCGCGCCGGCATCCTGACAGTCTGTCACGCGGCCGTCACCGGTCGCGAAACGACGCCACCCGTGATGGTCGGACGGCGCCGCGGCTCCCGGTAGAGTGGACCCGCAAACGAGGGAGGGGTCCGTGCCGAACGTCGACCTGATTCTTGGGGCCGATCCGAACCGGAGCCGCTCCATCCGCACGGCTCCGACCCAGCGACGCAGCACGCAGCGCCTCGATGCGCTGCTCGATGCCGCGGCCGAGATCGTGGAGGAGACCGGGTTCGAGCGCCTGACGACGCAGATGGTCGCCGAGCGCGCCGGCGCGTCGATCGGCACGGTCTACCGCTACTTCCCCGACCGCGTCGCGGTGCTGCACGCGCTGCGCGAGCGCGCCATCCGACGATTCCGCGAGCGCGTGGCCGACGAGATGGCGAGCACCGAACTCACGAGCTGGTGGGACGTCGTCGACATCGCCCTCGACGCCTCCGCCGCCCTGTACCGCGACGAGCCGGGATTCACCGTCGTGCACTTCGGCGGGCGCGAAACGGCTGAAGGTGAGGTCGAGCCCGAGTTCGCGCACCGCATGGCGCGCCTCATCGAAGCGGAGTTCAAGCCCGAGGCCGACGGCGATGAGCTGCGCTTCCGCCTCGGAGTGGCGATCGAGCTCGGCGATGCCCTCATCAACCGCGCGTTCGAGCGGGACGCAGCAGGCGACGAGCGCTACCTCGCCGAGTCGAAGCGGCTGGTGCATGCCTACCTCGCCGAGCACCTCGGCGCGGCGCGCTCCGCCGGCAACGCCGCCTGACCACACCGTCGCGTTGCCACGCCGCGGGAATGGTGTTTGGCTGGGAGCCGTTGTTTCCGGGTGAGACCCCGAGACTGGAATGAGGCAGCCAGATGATCGAGTTCCGCGGCGTCACCAAGCAGTTCCCCGACGGCACCGTGGCGGTCGAAGACGTCGACATCGTCATTCCGCCGCACAAGACGACCGTGTTCGTCGGCTCGTCGGGTTCAGGCAAGACCACGCTGCTGCGCATGATCAACCGGATGGTCGACCCGACCCGTGGCCAGGTGCTCATCGACGGCACGGATGTCGCGACGGTCGAGCCCGTGGCGCTGCGTCGCAGCATCGGGTACGTCATGCAGAACTCGGGCCTGCTTCCGCATCGCAAGGTGGTCGACAACGTGGCCACGGTGCCGCTGCTGCGCGGCACGGGCAAGCGCGAGGCGCGAGCACGGGCACTCGAACTGCTCGACACGGTGGGCCTCGACCGCTCCCTGGGCGACAAGTACCCGAGCCAGCTCTCGGGCGGCCAGCAGCAGCGCGTCGGCGTCGCGCGCGGGCTGGCAGTCGATCCGAATATCCTGCTGATGGACGAGCCCTTCGGGGCGGTCGACCCGATCGTGCGCGCCGAGCTGCAGCAGGAGCTGCTCCGCCTGCAGGGGGAGCTCGGCAAGACGGTCGTGTTCGTGACGCACGACATCGATGAGGCCTTCCTCCTCGGCGATCAGGTCGTCATCATGCAGCAGGGCGGCAACATCTCGCAGGCCGCGTCGCCCGCCGAGATCCTCGCCAACCCGGCCGACGAATTCGTGGCCGACTTCGTCGGCGCGAATCGCGGAAGGCGGGCACTGCACCTCACCGAGGTCGACGGTCGCCGCGTCGTCGTCGACGCCGACGGCCGACTGGCAGGAATCCTGGCCTCGTGAGCTGGCTCTGGTCGAATCTCGACCTGGTCGGCGAGCTCATCCTCGTGCACCTGGCATTGTCGGTGCCCGCGATCATACTGAGCTTCGTGGTGTCAGTGCCGATCGGATGGCTCGCCCACCGGTACCGGTGGTCGCGCGGCGTGCTGCTGTCGCTGTGCGGGCTCCTCTATGCGATCCCGTCGCTGGCGCTCCTGATCGCCCTGCCGACCGTGACCGGCTTCAGCGTGCTCTCACCCGTGAACCTCGTGGTGGCGCTCACGCTCTACGGCATTGCGGTCATCGTGCGCACGTCGGCCGATGCGTTCGACGCGGTCGAGCGTGATGTGCGCCAGTCGGCCACCGCGATCGGGTACTCCGAGGTCGGTCGGTTCTGGGGCGTCGACCTCCCGCTCGCCGGGCCGGTGCTGCTCTCGGGGCTGCGCGTCGTGATCGTGAGCACCGTCAGTCTCGCCACCATCGGCGCGGTCACCGGCGTGCAGAGTCTCGGCAGCCTGTTCACCGACGGCCTGCAGCGCGGCATCGAGGCCGAGATCATCGCGGGCATCATCGCCACGATCGGGCTCGCCCTGCTCCTCGATTGGGCGGCAGTGCTCCTCGGCCGGGTGCTCATGCCGTGGACGGCGGGCGGCCGCACAGCACGGCGGCGCCTGCTGGTCACCGGAGGATCGGGGCAGGTGGAGTCGGTATGAACCTCATCCTCGAGGGCATCGCCTGGGTGCTCGACCCGGCCAACTGGACCGGAGTCGGCAGCATTCCGCAACGCCTCGGCGAACACCTCCTGATCACCGCGATCGTGCTGGCCATCGCCGCGGCGATCGCGTTGCCGATCGGTGTGCTCATCGGGCACACGGGTCGTGGGCGCGATCTCGCCGTGATGCTCTCGGGCGGGCTGCGGGCACTGCCCACACTCGGTGTGCTCGCCCTGTTCGGGCTGTGGCTCGGCATCGGGCTCTCGGCCCCAATTCTCGCGCTCGTGATCCTCGCCATCCCCCCGCTTCTCGCCGGAGCGTACGCGGGGTTCGAGTCGGTCGACCGGCGCACCATCGATTCGGCGCGTGCCGTGGGCATGCGCGAACGCCAGATCGTCGGCAAGGTCGAGCTGCCCCTCGGCCTGCCCATCCTCGTCGGCGGCATCCGATCGGCGACGCTGCAGATCATCGCCACCGCGACGCTCGCCGCATACATCGCCGACTTCGGCCTTGGCCGGTTCATCTTCCACGGGCTCAAGACCCGCGACTACGCCGAGATGCTCGGCGGCTCGATGCTCGTGATCATCCTCGCGCTCGTCGTCGACGGATGCTTCGCGCTCTCCCAGCGACTCGTGGTGCCCGCCGGGGTGCGGGCCACACGATCGCCAGAACTCCGCTCGGGGCCGGCCCGGCCACGAGCGGCCGTGGGGCAACCCAGCACCGAAGGGAATCAGGAATGATCACAGCAGGAAGAGGCCGGCTCGTTGCGCTCGCAGCGGTCGCGGTCGGGGCGACAGTGGCCCTGGCAGGGTGTGCGTCGGGCGATCCGCTCGACGAGGGATCGAACGGCGGCGGCGAG
>DASSBT010000112.1:0-20380 GCA_035698465.1 Agromyces sp.
GAACGACCTCTCGCCGTCTGGCGCTCCACTCGCCCTGCTCGGCGTCGACCAGGTGCCGACCGACGCAGCGGTCACGCCGAATCCCGAGCGCGGTACCATCGCCTTCTCGTCGAGCGCGCCCGGAGAGTACATCTTCCTCTATAACCTCGGGGCGGATGCCGCGGTCAGCATCGGTCTCGTTCGCGTGCAGGTCGTCGAGCCGCCGGCAGAGGCGCCGCCGCCGATCGCGGTGAAGGACATCGCCTACCTGCGGCCGGGGGAGCCGACGACGGTGCCCCTGCTCGTGAACGACGTGTCGCCCTCTGGCCGAGTGCTCGCCGTGCAGTCGGCAGACGACTCGCAGACCGACGACCTCGTTTCGGTCGAGATCCTCACCAACACGGTCGCCCGCGTCACCGCGTCCGAGGCGCTCGACCGGCAACTCCAGTTCAGCTACACGATCTCCGACGGCATCGCCACCGCGACCGCGACGGTGACCGTCGTGCCGGTGCCACCACTCGTGCAGCACCAGCCACCGGTCGCCGTCGATGACACCGCGATCGTGCGTGCCGGAGACATCGCGACCGTGCCCGTGCTCGACAACGACTACCACCCAGACAGCAGCGCCATTCACGTGCTGCCCGAGCTCGCCGACACCAGTGCGCTGCAGGGGCTCGCCTTCGTCGACGACGACGACGTGCGATTCCAGGCACCCGAGACGCCGGGAACGTACACGGCGGTCTATACGATCGGTGACGACTTCGAGCAGTCGGCGCGGGCCAACGTGACGTTCACGGTCATCGCGAAGGACGCGGGCGAGAACCGTGCACCGCTGCCGACGCCACTCACTTCGCGCACGTTCGCCGGCTCGGCTGTCGAGATCGACATCCCCCTCGACGGGCTCGACCCCGACGGCGACTCGGTGATGCTCACGGGCATCTCGACCGCGCCTGGGCTCGGTCGGGTCGCCGATCGCACGAGCACCGCGATCACCTACGAGGCGTTCGCCGGCTCGACCGGCACCGACACGTTCTCGTACGAACTCCGCGACGCAGCCGGCGCGACGGCGAAGGGAACCATCCGCATCGGCGTGATCCCGCGCCCTGCGGTGGCGTTGCCGCCCAAGGCCGTCGACGATGCGATCGAGATGAAACCGGGCCGCACGGCGTCGGTCGAGGTGCTGCTCAACGATTCCGATCCGAGCGGCTACAGCCTGAAGGCGGTCGACCTGCCCGAGGTCGACGAGGGTATCGAGGCCGAGATCCGCGACAACCGGCGCGTCGTCGTCACCGCTCCCGAACACGAGGGTGCATTCACGATCCGCTACGAGATCTCGAACGGCCACGGCGGCGCCGACACGGCGTTCCTGCAGATCGCCGTCAAGGAAGATGCGAAGATCCTCCCGCCCACGGCGGAAGACCAGGTGATCGAACCCGAAGAGGTGCTCGACGTCGACTCGGTGACGGTGCATCCGCTCGACGACGCGACGAACCCGGGCGGTCTCGTCGAAGACCTCGTGGTGACGCTCGAGGGCCCGAACGCCGACCGCGCTCAGGTGACGCCGAACGGCGGTATCGAGGTCAAGCCGGGGCGCGAGCGCTATGCGGTCGCGTACCGCCTCACGAACGACCTCGACGACCTCTCGGCGATGGCGTTCGTCATCGTGCCCCCCTCGGTGACCGAGGAGCAACTCGAAGATGAGGAGCAGAAGCCGACCTTCCCCGCCCCCCACCTCGCAGACCTCGATCCGATCATCGTGCCGATGAACGGCAGCATCCAGTGGGATGTCGCCGACATCGTCGTCGTGCCATCGGGGAAGCCTGCACTCGTCCTGTCGGCCTCGGCGGGCAACGCCCGCGAAGCCGCGTTCGTCGACGGCTCGACGCTGCAGTACCTGCCCGCCAAGGACTATCGCGGCGAGGCATCCGTCACCTTCGAGGTCACCGATGGCAGGAGTGCCGACGACCCAGAGGGACGCAAGGCGCTGCTGACCATCCCGATCACGGTCGGCGACCCGAACTTCGAGGACACGCCGCCCGTGTTCACGCCGCGCACCGAGACCATCGAGGCAGGAGAAGCGCCGCTCGAGATCGACCTGCGCTCTTCGAGCGACCACCCGAACCCCGACATCATCGAGCGGCTCGGCTACGGCAACCTTGCCGGCACGACGGCCGACATCGAGGCGTCCATCGACGGCAGCACGCTTCGCATCTCGTCGCCGCGCGGCGTGCAGCCCGGCACGAGCACCCGCCTCACCTTCGTCGTGACGTTCAAGGAGTTCACGGTGCCCGGCTACGTCGACGTGAAGGTGGTCTCGTCGACGAAGGCGAAGCCGCAGGCCGTCGACGATGGGCCGATCTACCTGACCCGCAGCGATTCGGGCACGGTCGCGGTGCTCAAGAACGACTTCAACCCGTTCCCCGGCGAGCCGCTCACCGTGATCGCGGCGGAGATCAACCAACTCGACGTCGGCTCGAACGCGTCGGTGAGCCATACGGCGAACGACGTGACGGTGCGCACCGGTGCGGCGTTCACGGGAACGCTGAGCGTCATCTACCGCATCCAGGATGCGACGAAGGACCCGGCCCGCGAGACCCAGGGGCGCGTGGAGGTCATCGTGCGCGACGAACCCGACAAGCCGGGCGCGCCTACCGTCACTGCCGGCGATGCGTACGCCAACGTCAAATGGCAGGCGCCGGCGAACAACAATTCGGCCATCACCGGGTACGAGGTGCACTACGGAAACGAGACGAAGACGTTCGGCGCGAATGATGCGGGAATCGCCCAGCGCATCGGTGGCTTGACCAACGGCACGGCATACACGTTCACGGTACGCGCGATCAATGGCATCGGCCCTTCGGAGTGGTCGGCGGGCACGACTGCGATTCCGTACGGTACCCCCAGCGCGCCCGGCGGGGTCAGCCTTCGTTCGTCGGGCGATGCACCAGCCGACCTCACTGCGAACTGGAATGCGTTGACTGGACCGAACACGGGTGGCGGAAGCGTGACCTACGAGTACCGTATCCAGGGCACGGGAAACGGCTGGCAGAGAACAAGCAGCACCTCCGCGCGAGTCAACAATGTGGGCGCCGGCACCTACACGCTCGACGTGCGCGCGATCAACAACGGCAGCGGGAACACGGGACCGATCGCGTCCGACTCTGTCGGCGTGAGCAACCCGCCCCCGCCGCAGCCATCGGGCTCGATCGGCAAGGGCTCCAGCCAGGCCTGCGACAGCGGCGGTGGCGGATGCGCGAACGTGCGCATTACCTGGAACAACATGGATCCGGGTCGTTACCTGGTCTACGTGACGATCAACGGCTCCTGGAGCAACTGGAAGGGCACGTACGACATCGGCGCGGACGGGCGGCTGGAGTTGCAGAACCACCTCGGGATCCGTTCCGCAGGTGAGACGATCGCGGTGCGATTCGAGAACGTCAGCGGAGGCACCTCCCGCACGCTCGGCGGTATCAGCGGAAGCCAGTGGAACAACCTCGGCTACAACACATGGTGACCACCGGATGACACGGCGCAGGCAACAGAGACCGAAGGAACGGATATGTCAGTAACGCAGGAACAGGCCGCCTGGTTCCAGGACGCCTTCTCGAAGCTGGTCGACAACATCGACCAGGCGATCCTCGGCAAGCGCGAGACCATCGAGCTGGTGCTCGTCGCACTGCTCTCCGACGGTCACGTGCTCCTCGAGGACTTCCCGGGCACCGGCAAGACCGTGCTTGCGAAGGCCCTCGCCAACACGCTCGAGGGCACCAACTCCCGCATCCAGTTCACGCCCGACCTGCTGCCGTCGGATGTCACCGGCGTGACGATCTACGACCAGGGCAAGGGGCACTTCGAGTTCCACCGCGGCCCGATCTTCGCGTCGATCGTGCTCGCCGACGAGATCAACCGCGCGAGCCCGAAGACCCAGTCATCGCTCCTCGAGGTGATGGAGGAGGGCAAGGTCACCGTCGACGGCGTGAGCTACGACGTCGGCTCGCCGTTCATGGTCATCGCCACGCAGAACCCCGTCGAGCAGGCCGGAACGTACACGCTGCCCGAGGCGCAGCTCGACCGGTTCCTCATCAAGACCTCGCTCGGCTACCCCGACCACGAGACCGCGGTCACGCTGCTGCTCGACTCGGCGAACCGCGCTCGGGCGTCCAAGGTCGCGCCGATCATCGCTTCGAGCTCGGTGACGACGATGGCCCAGCTCGCGTCGGAGGTCTTCGTGGATGCCGCAGTGCTGTCGTACCTCAACCAGGTCGTGTCGGCGACTCGCGAGCACCAGGACTCCGCGCTCGGCGTCAGCATGCGCGGTGCGCTGGCGCTCGCGCGCACGGCGAAGACCTGGGCGATCGCACACGGACGCACCTACGTCACGCCCGATGACGTGCGCGAGCTCGCGATTCCGGTGCTCGCCCACCGCATCATCGTCGACCCCGAGTCGGAGTTCGCGGGCACCACCGCAGAGGACATCGTGTCGCGCGTGCTCGTCGAGGTCGCGCCACCCGCGTACCGGGCGGCATGAGCAAGACGGAACAGGCCGCACCGCTTCCCTCCCAGACGCGCATCGCGGTGCGCTCCACCGGGCGCGCGCTCGCGGCATCCGTTCGATCACTCGGTGGGCGGGTGGCCGCAGGCGCCCGCACCGTCGCCGGGTTCGCACGACCGGTCACGAGCGTGATCTCGACGACCGGCTGGCTCGTGCTGTGCTCAGCACTCGCGGCCCTCGCCATCGCAGTGAGCTTCGGCTGGGTCGAGTTCGCCTTCCTCGGGTTCACGCTGCTCGCGGCACTCGTCGTCTCGGTCGCGTTCATCTTCGGTCGCATGCACTTCAGCGTCGGCATCGAGCTGCAGCCCGCGCGCGTCGTCGCGGGGGAGCGAGCGCTCGGACGCCTCGTCGTCGAGAACGTCGCGACGAAGCCATCGATGCCGTCACGGCTGGAGCTGCCCGTCGGGGCCGGCATGGCGGAGTTCGTGATCCCCGCACTGCCGCCTGCCGCCGAGCACGAAGAGCTCTTCGCGGTGCCGACCAACCGCCGCGCCGTCATCATCGCCGGTCCGGCGATCTCCGTGCGCGGCGACCAGCTCGGGCTTCTGCGGCGCACGGTGCGCTGGACCGACCCCGTCGAGTTGTTCGTGCACCCGATGACCGCCCGCCTGCGGCCGTCGGCGGCCGGCCTCGTTCGTGACCTCGAGGGCGAGATCACCAAGACCATCACGAACAACGACATCTCGTTCCATGCGCTTCGCGCGTACGAGCCGGGCGACGCCCTGCGCAACGTGCACTGGCGCACATCGGCGCGAACGGGTCAGCTCATGGTGCGCCAGTACGAGGAGACGAGGCGCTCGCAGCTGATCCTCGTGCAGCCCACCGAACGCGACCACTACGCGACAGACGACGAGTTCGAACTGGCCGTCTCGGTGCTCGCGTCGATCGGCGTGCAGGTCATCCGCGACGCGACGCGCCTCGCGGTGGTGACCGAGGGGCTCGCTCTTCGCACGGCCACGCCCACGACCCTCCTCGACGACACCTCGCGCATCGAGCCGGTACGACGCGCATTCGGATCGGTCCGCGACTTCGTGCGCGATGCCACGAAGCGGCTGCCTGCGCCGAGCGTCGTGATCGTCGTCGCGGGTTCTCGGCTCCCGGTCGCCGACCTCCGTTCGATCGAGACGCTCTTCGGGCCCGACACCCAGACCATCGCATTCCATGTCGAGCTCGGTGCGACCTCGCGTATCAGCCGCATCGCCGGCACGACCGTGGTGACCGTCGGCGAACTCTCCGAGTTGCCGCGCCTCGTGAGGAGGGTGCGCCCGTGACCCGACTCTCGCGCACGGTCGTCAGCGACATCCTCGTGCTCAGCCTGCTCTCGCTGCTGGGCATCATCGGGTACCAAACCGCCTTCGGCGACCTCAACTTCCTCGTCGCCGCTCTGGCCGGGCTCGTCGTCGGCACCCTGGCCGCGGTCGCCGGGGCCGTCTGGCGCCTCGGCGCCGTCATCACGGTGCTCGTGGGCATGGCCGGGTACTTCCTGATCGGCGTTCCGGTGACGATGCCGGATGCCACGCTCCTCGCCGTGCTGCCCTCGCTGAAGGGGCTCACGGGCCTCGCAATCGGCCCCGTGTACGGCTGGGCCGACATCGTGACGATCGGCACGCCCGTCGAGGCGCCGTACTACATCGCCGTCGTGCCGTACTTCGCGGCATGGCTGGTCGCCTTGGTCGGCACGATGCTGGTGACCCGCTGGCTGCCGAAGCGGCGCACCGCGCTGCGTTCGAGCGTGCTGCTGATCGGGCCCGTGGTGCTCTACCTCTCGGGCATCCTGCTCGGCACCGATGAGGCGTACTTCGCCGGGGTACGCGGCGTCGCATTCGCCGTGGTCGCCCTCGTCTGGATCTCATGGCGGCGCGGTGCGACGGTCGACGCCGGTGCGGAGGGCGCATCCCGGCTCCGCAGGCAGAAGGTCGCAGGAACCGCAGCCGTCGTCGCCGGCGCCATCGTCCTCGGCGCGGGCGCCGGACTCGCACTCGCCCCGGCCGCGTCGGAGCGCTTCGTGCTACGTGAGGAGGTCGTGCCCCCATTCGACCCGCTCGAATTCCCGAGCCCGCTCGCCGGGTACCGCAACTACACGAAGGATCTCGCCGAGACCCCGCTCTTCGAGGTCACCGGACTCGAGCCCGGTGACACCGTGCGGCTCGCCACGATGGACTCCTACACCGGCCGCCTCTGGAACGTCGCCGGTCCCGACGACGTCGGCCCCGAGGGCGGCGGGTACGCGATCGTCGGCGAGACCCTGCCTGAGCCGCTGCTCGCGACGCTCGGCAGCGAGCGCCACGTCGAGTTCGAAGTGACCGGATACGACGACGTCTGGTTGCCGACCGTCGGCTACGGTGAGACGCTCCAGTTCGACGACGCCGCAACCAGCGCCCGGACCGGCGACCTCCGCTACAACCCCGCAGCAGGTACCGCGGTCGTCACGAGCGGCGTGCGCGACGGCGCCCACTTCCGGCTCGACGCGCATGTGCAGGTCGAACCCGAGACGGACGAGCTGCTCGACACCCCCGTCGCGAACCTGGCGATGCCGGCCGTGCAGAACCTGCCCGACGTCGTCGCAGCGAAGGCCGACGAGTACGTCGGCGAGGCGGTGAGCCCGATCGAGCAGCTCCGTGCCATCGAGACCGCGCTGAAGGCGAACGGATTCCTCAGCCACGGCCTCGCCTCAGATGCCGTGCCGTCGCGGGCCGGGCATGGCGCCGACCGGCTCATCGAGCTCTTCACCCGCACGCAGATGGTCGGCGACGAGGAGCAGTACGCCTCGGCGATGGCCCTCATGGCCCGGCACTTGGGCTATCCGGCCCGGGTCGTCATGGGATTCGTGCCCGAGGTCGCGGAAGGTGACGAGCAGGTCGAGGTGCTGGGCGGCGACGTGACCGCGTGGGTCGAGGTGCCGTTCGAGGGCGTCGGATGGGTGCCGTTCCGGCCGACCCCCGACCAGGTGGACGTGCCGCAGGAGCAGACGCCGAAGCCCAAGTCCGAGCCGCAGCCGCAGGTGCGCCAGCCTCCGCGAGCCGAGAAGGACGAGGAACAGCTGCTCACGACCGTCGAGATCGATGACTCCGACGACGACCGCGAGCGCCCCTTCGTGCTTCCGGCCTGGGTCTGGGTGACGCTCGCCGTCATCGGCATCCCGCTGCTGATCCTGTTCCTGCCGCTCGTCATCGTCGCGCTGGTGAAGGCCGCGCGACGCCGCCGCAGGCGGCGCGGTAGCAATGATCGCCAGGCGGCCGGCGCATGGGAGGAGCTCGTCGACCGGCACGTCGAACTCGGCTTCGAACCGCCTGCGCAGGGAACCCGGCTGCAGTCCGCCCGAGCGCTCGAGCAGCAACTGGCCGAGCAGGGACTTGCGCAGCAGGCGCAGGCGGTCGGGCAGGAAGCACCCGTGCGCCTCTCGACGCTGGCCGCGACGATCGATCGCGACGTGTTCGGCGGCGGCAACGTGAGTGATGCGGTCGTCGAGGATCGGTGGACCACCGCGGATGCCGCGATCGACGCCGTTGCGCGCGCCGCGGGCCGGCTTCGGAGGCTGATCAGCCGGTACCGGGTGCGCGGTCGTCGCTAGAGTGGTGGCGTGGCTGAGCCCGACTTCATCGTCCCGCCGCCGGGCCTGATCCCGGCGGCGGAGCCCGCTGACGAGCCCGCTGACGAGCCCGATCGCACGGTGCGCGATCCGCGGCCGCGCGTGCTCCCCGCGTTCTCACCGCCGGGCATCGTCGCGCCGCCTCGCCCGCCGTCCGCGGCTCGACCGACGGCGCCGCCGGCTCGGGCGCCTCGGGTGGAAGCGCCCGGTGCAGGCAGCGCCGAAGGCGCATGGCGGCTTCGCGCCACAGGTGGCGTCGAGGTGCTCCTGCTGCGTCCGGTCGTGCTCGGCCGCGACCCCAACGCCGACACCGCGCGGGCGGGCGCTGCGACGATCCCGCTCACCGATCCCGCGCGTTCCGTCTCGAAGACGCACGCCTTCGTCGAGGTCGTCGACGGCCGCGTGACCGTGACCGACCTGTTCTCGACGAACGGCACCAGGGTGCTCTCGGCCGAGGGCGAGGTGCGCGAACTCGAACCCGGTCAGGCAGCGGATGCCCCGAACGGCGCGACCCTGCTGCTCGGCGAGTACGCCGTGCGACTGGACCGGGTGCCGCTCGACACCGTGTAATCTGAAGGGGTGCGCGCACCACGATTCGTCCTCCTTCCGTGCCGCGGCGGGGCCTCGTTCTAGGCCGAACCCGTCGCGGAGTCCGTCGCCGGTCGACCACTGATTCTGAGGAAGAGCACGCATGAACGCAGCATCCACGAACCGCGCCAACACATCGGGAGCGAGACCCCGCACCCTGGCCGAGAAGGTCTGGGACGCCCATCTGGTGAAGAAGGGCGAAGACGGAACGCCCGACCTCATCTACATCGACCTGCACCTGGTGCACGAGGTCACGAGCCCGCAGGCGTTCGACGGCCTCCGCATGGCGGGGCGCCCGGTGCGCCGGCCCGACCTCACGATCGCCACCGAAGACCACAACACGCCGACGCTCGCCATCGACAAGCCGATCGCCGATCTCACGAGCCGCACGCAGATCGAGACCCTGCGCCGGAACGCGAAGGAGTTCGGCATCCGCCTCCACTCGCTCGGCGACATCGAGCAGGGCATCGTGCACGTCGTCGGCCCGCAGCTGGGGCTCACGCAGCCCGGAATCACCGTCGTCTGCGGTGACTCGCACACCTCCACGCACGGCGCATTCGGCGCCATGGCATTCGGCATCGGCACGAGCGAGGTCGAGCACGTGCTCGCCACCCAGACCCTGCCGCTGAAGCCCTTCAAGACCATGGCCATCAACGTCGAGGGCACCCTGCGGCCCGGAGTGACCGCGAAGGACATCATCCTGGCCGTCATCGCGAAGATCGGCACGGGCGGTGGTCAGGGCTACGTGCTCGAGTACCGCGGCAGCGCCATCCGCGCGCTGTCGATGGACGGCCGCATGACGATCTGCAACATGTCGATCGAGGCGGGTGCCAGGGCCGGAATGGTCGCACCCGATGAAACGACGTTCGCCTACCTCGAGGGCAGGGCGCACGCCCCGCAGGGCGCCGACTGGCACGATGCGGTCGCCTACTGGCGCACGCTGCCGACCGATGAGGGCGCCGTCTTCGACGCCGAGGTGTTCATCGACGCAGATGCACTCGAGCCGTTCGTCACCTGGGGCACGAACCCGGGCCAGGGCGTCTCGCTCTCCGACGCCGTGCCCGACCCGGCATCGATCGGCGACCAGCACGAGCGCGCCGCCGCGGAGCGCGCCCTCGAGTACATGGCGCTCGAGCCCGGCACCCCGCTGAAAGACATCAGGGTCGACGCGGTGTTCATGGGCTCATGCACGAACAGCCGCATCGAAGACCTGCGGGCGTTCGCGTCGATCATCAAGGGCAAGCACAAGGCCGAGGGCGTTCGGGTCATGGTCGTTCCGGGCTCGGCGCGCGTGCGCCTCGAGGCCGAGGCCGAGGGCCTCGACAGGGTGATCGAGGAGTTCGGTGCCGAATGGCGCTTCGCGGGCTGCTCGATGTGCCTCGGCATGAACCCCGACCAGCTGGCACCCGGCGAACGCTGCGCCTCGACGTCGAACCGCAACTTCGAGGGACGGCAGGGCAAGGGCGGTCGCACGCATCTCGTGTCGCCGCTCGTCGCGGCGGCCACCGCCATCCGCGGCACCCTTTCGAGCCCATGGGATCTCGCGAACGAGGAGGTGCGCTGACGTGCAGAAGTTCAGCACGGTCACCGGCACGGCGGTTCCACTGCGCCGCTCGAACGTCGACACCGACCAGATCATCCCCGCGGTCTTCCTCAAGCGCGTCACGAAGACGGGCTTCGACGATGCCCTCTTCCACGAGTGGCGGAAGGACCCAGAGTTCGTCCTGAACCGCGACGAGTACCGGGGAGCCCGCATCCTCATCGCCGGCCCCGACTTCGGCACCGGATCGAGCCGTGAGCACGCGGTCTGGGCGCTGCGCGACTACGGCTTCGACGTCGTGATCAGCTCGCGTTTCGGCGACATCTTCCGGGGCAACTCGGGCAAGCAGGGGCTGCTCGCCGCGCAGGTCGCGTACGAAGACGTCGAGCGCCTCTGGGAAGTCATCGAAGGCGACCCGGGAATAGTCGTCACCGTCGATCTGGTTGAGCGTACGGTGAGCGCCGGAGCGCTCAGGGTGCCATTCGACATCGACGACTACACTCGGTGGAGGCTTCTCGAAGGGCTCGACGACATCGGGCTCACCCTGCGGGATGAGGAGTCGATCGCCGCCTTCGAGACTCATCGAGAGGCGTGGCGGCCGAAGACCCTCCCCATCCGGGAGCCGGCAGAATCAGGAACTCTGTGAACACACTCGGGCAGGATGCCAAGAACCACGGAACTGCGGTCGGATTGAACATCGACCGCATCACCATCAACGGCGGCAAGCCGCTCCGTGGCCGCATCGAGTTGAAAGGTGCGAAGAACCTCGTCACGAAGGCGATGGTCGCGGCGATCCTCGGCGACACGCCGAGCGTGCTGAAGGACGTGCCGAACATCAGCGACGTGCGCATCGTGCGCGGGCTCCTCGAGGTGCACGGAGTGAGTGTCACGCACGGCGTCGACGAGGGCGAACTCATCCTCGACCCGACTGCGGTCGAGACGGCGCACATGGCCGACATCGACGCGCACGCCGGCTCGAGCCGCATCCCGATCCTGTTCTGCGGGCCGCTCCTGCACCGGCTCGGCGAGGCGTTCATCCCCGACCTGGGCGGCTGCCGCATCGGTGACCGCCCCATCGACTACCACCTCGAGGTGCTGCGCAACTTCGGCGCCATCGTCGAGAAGCTCCCGAGCGGCATCCGGATGTCGGCCCCCAACGGGCTGCACGGCGCCAAGGTGTCGCTGCCCTACCCGAGCGTCGGCGCGACCGAGCAGGTGCTGCTCACCGCGGTGCTCGCCGACGGCATCACCGAGCTGTCGGGTGCCGCGATCGAGCCCGAGATCATGGATCTCATCAACATCCTGCAGAAGATGGGTGCGATCATCACGGTCGACACCGACCGCGTCATCCGCATCGAGGGGGTCGAGAAGCTCGAGGGCTTCACGCATCGGGCCCTCTTCGACCGCAACGAGGCCGCCAGCTGGGCCGCGGCCGCCCTCGCGACCGAGGGCGACATCTTCGTCGGCGGCGCCCGTCAGGCCGAGATGCTCACGTTCCTCAACGTGTTCCGCAAGGTCGGCGGTGACTTCGAGATCCAGGAAGACGGCATCCGCTTCTTCCACCCCGGTGGCGAGTTGAAGCCGGTCATCATCGAGACCGACGTGCACCCCGGGTTCATGACCGACTGGCAGCAGCCGCTCGTCATCGCCCTCACGAAGGCCAAAGGTGTCTCGATCGTGCATGAGACGGTCTACGAGCAGCGCTTCGGGTTCGTCGACGCGCTCGTCGAGATGGGTGCGTCGATCGAGGTGCACAAGGAGTGCCTCGGTGGCCGCCCCTGCCGCTTCGGGCAGCGCAACTTCAAGCACTCCGCGGTGATCTCGGGCCCGACCGAGCTGCACGGCGCCGACATCGAGGTGCCCGACCTGCGCGGCGGATTCAGCCACCTGATCGCGGCGCTCACCGCCGATGGCCGATCGACCGTCTCGAACGTCGGCATCATCGCCCGCGGCTACGAGAACTTCATCACGAAGCTCGAGCTCCTCGGGGCGGACTTCGAACTCGAAGGATAATGGGCGGGTGCCACACGACGACTCGTCACCACGCCCCGCCGCGAAGCCCCGTTCGGAGACCCGGCGCCCCTCGTTCTTCTGGGTGCTCGCCGCACTGGTGCTGCCGCTGTTCAACCTCGCCGTGCGGCTCCGCTTCCACCACGCCGAACGGATGCCGCAGACCGGCGCGTTCGTGCTCGCGCCCAATCACTACAGCGAGATCGACCCCGTCGTGATGGGCGCCGCGGCCTGGAAGCTGGGCCGCGCGCCGCGCTTCCTCGCCAAGGCGTCGCTCTTCACGAACCCGGTGGTCGGCTGGTTCCTGCGCTCGTCCGGGCAGATTCCGGTCGAGCGGGCAGGGAGCAAGAGCCACGCGGCGCTGCGCGCGGCCGAAGAGCTAGTCGAGAAGGGTCGCATGCTCGTGGTGTATCCCGAGGGCTCGCTCACGCGCGACCCCGACCTGTGGCCGATGCGGGGCAAGACCGGTGCCGTGCGCATCGCGCTCGAGCAGGACATCCCGATCATCCCCGCTGCGCACTGGGGCACGCAGGCGCTGATGCCGCGTTACGGCAAGAAGATCAGCCTCTATCCGCGCAAGACCATCGACGTGGCGATCGGGGAGCCGCTCGACCTCAGCACCTACCGCGGCAAGCCGCTCGAGCAGGCGATGCTGTTGAAGGCCACGGGTGAGTTGATGGACGCGATCGCCGCGCTCCTCGCCGAGCTCCGCGACGAGCAGGCACCCGCCCGTCGCTGGGATCCCTCGGCGCACGGCCAGTCGGAGACCGGTCGTCTTGAGGGCTAGGGGATTGGGCCGGAAGCCCGTGGGCAGACGCGTCGCCGTGCTCGGCGCCGGCAGTTGGGGCACGACGTTCGCCAAGATCCTCGCTGACGGTGGCGCCGACGTCGTGATGTGGGCGCGCCGTCCCGAGATCGCCCGTGAGATTCAAGAAGCCAAGCGCAACAGCGACTACCTCGCGGGCGTGAACCTCCCGCTCGGGCTCCGGGCGACCAGCAGGCTCGACCTCGCGCTGGCCGGCGCAGAGCAGGTGTACATCTCGGTCCCGAGCCAGTCGCTGCGCGAACACCTGAAGGTCATCGCACCGCACCTGCACGCGAACGCCGTGGTCATCTCGCTGATGAAGGGCGTCGAGAAGTCGACCGGCATGCGCATGAGCGAGGTCATCGCCGACGTGCTGCGCTTGGATCCGGCGCAGATCGCCGTGATCTCGGGCCCCAACCTCGCCCTCGAGATCGCGAAGGAGCAGCCCACGGCGGCGGTCGTCTCGTCGGCGAGCCTCGAGACAGCACAGGCCGTGGCATCCGTCGCCCGCAACCGGTACTTCCATTCCTTCGTGAACACCGACGTCATCGGCACCGAGTTCGGCGGTGTGCTGAAGAACCTCATCGCGGTGGCGATCGGCATCGTCGACGGAGCCGGCTACGGCGAGAACACGAAAGCATCGATCATCACGCGCGGGCTCGTCGAGATGACCGATTTCGCGGTCGCCTACGGCGCGCACCCTGAGACCCTCTCGGGCCTTGCGGGCCTCGGCGACCTCATCGCCACGAGCCAGTCTCCGCTCTCGCGGAACAACACCGCGGGTCGCCTGCTCGGCCAGGGGTACCACCTGAGCGATGTCGTGAACCAGATGCAGCAGACCACAGAGGGGCTGGCGTCGGTCGCGCCCATCCTCGAGCTCGCCCGGGCACAGGGCGTGGAGATGCCCATCGTCGAGCAGGTGCGCCAGGTACTCGCCGGAACGCTCGACCCCAAGCACATCGCGCCGCACCTCACGACCGACGACGAGCCGAAGGGCGAAAGGACGAGGGATGGAAAAGCTCAGGGTGGTTCTGCTGTTCGGCGGGCGTTCAAGCGAGCATTCGATCAGCTGCGCAACGGCGGGCGGAGTGCTGGGAGCGATCGACCGTAGCCGGTTCGAGGTCATCCCGGTCGGCATCACCCGCGACGGGGCCTATGTGCTCGAATCCGACGACCCGGCCCGCTTCGCGCTCGACCCGGGGCACCTGCCTGAGGTCGTCGACAACGGCAGCAGGGTGCACTGGCCCGAGAGTGCGTCCTCGCGTGAGCTGACGGTGACGGACACGTCGACGCAGGGCAGTGGAAGCGCCGCGTCAGGTGTGCGTTCGCTCGGCGAGGTCGACGTGGTGTTCCCGATCCTGCACGGCCGCTTCGGCGAGGACGGCACCGTGCAGGGGCTCCTCGAACTTCTCGGCCTCCCGTACGTCGGCAACGGCGTGCTGGCGTCGGCCGTCGGCATGGACAAGCACTTCACGAAGACCGTGCTCGAGGGAGCAGGAATCGCGGTGGCCCCGTGGGTCACGCTGACGCGCGCCGCGCTCGACCACGATCCCGAGCTGTGGAAGCGCCGGGTGCACGCCCTCGGCCTGCCCGTGTTCGTCAAGCCGGCGCGAGCCGGCTCATCGGTCGGTGTCACGAAGGTCGACGACTGGTCGCAGCTCCACGCCGCCCTCGACGCGGGCTTCACCGAAGACCGCACCGTGCTCGTCGAGGCCGCCATGACCGGCCGTGAGATCGAGTGCGGCGTGCTCGGGGGTCGCGACGGCGAACCCGCACGGGTGAGCGTGGCGGGCGAGGTCGTCGTCACGGGTCGCGCGTTCTACGACTTCGAGGCGAAGTACCTCGATGCTCCGGGCGTCGACCTGATCTGCCCGGCAGACCTGGGCGACGGCGAACTGTTCGAGCTGCAGCGCATCGCGAGCCGTGCGTTCGACGCGATCGGCGGCGAGGGACTCGCGCGCGTCGACGTGTTCCTCACCGACGAGGGCTTTGTCGTCAACGAGGTCAACACGATGCCCGGGTTCACCCCGATCTCGATGTTCCCCACGTGTTGGCTCAACACCGGCCTGAGCTACCCCGAGCTGATCACCGAGCTCATCGAGGTCGGTCACGCCCGCGGCATCCGTTAGTCTTCGAGGTCGATCGGGGCGTCGTCGATCGCGACGCAACCGCCCGCCGAAAGGGCGCAGATGCTGGGTGCGACCCACCATCCGCGCCCTCTCGTCCCCCGATCCCTGGGCGGCGACACAAACCGACGGCCGCACGCTCATCCAGAGGGCGCGGATGCACGGTGTGACCCTGCATCCGCGCCCTCTGGATGCGCCCTCGGCCGAGCGCCGCGCTGACCTCACACGGGAGGGCTTTCCAGGACATGGATTGGAATGCCCGCTTCGACGTCGGCGACGAACCGCTGATGCCATCGACGCCTTCACACGGCCGTGCTACGAATCAGTGACTCGGGACTCTAGCCTTCTGGGTCGATCGGGGCGTCGTCGATCGCGACGCAGCCGCCTTCGGCCGGGATGGCCGAGACCGCAGACGACAGGTCGGCGATCGCGGTCGACCCCGATACCACGTCGTTGTCGACGAGCACCTCGACGGCCGGAGTGCGACCGTACGTGGTGAAGCGGTAGTTCGGGGCATCCGACTCGTCGATGACCCAGTCGACGCCGTCGACGCTCACGCAGCGATCGGTGGTCGGCCCCGGCGGCTGCACGCCGCAGCGCAGCAGGACCGAGGCCGGTTGCCCCCATGCGCCGGTGCCCTGCGCGTTGGTCTCGCGTTCGGCGAGTCCGGCCACGGTGTCGGGAAGGCGCACGACCACGGCCGCGCAGTCGACATCGGACGCGTCTGGTGCGGCATCGAACGGCACCGCCTGTGCGCAACCGGCGAGCACCAGGCCGCCGAGGAGTGCGGCGAGTGCCGCGAACACGATACGGAGGAGCCCGCGGCGCGGCGAGCTGGCGACAGGATGGGACATCCCGATCAGGCTACCGTGAGTGTCATGGAACCAGCTGCGCCCCCGAGCGACGGCACCTCGATCGCCGAGCTCGGCGAGAGCGCGGTGCTCGCCCGCATCCTGCCGCGACTGTGGCCGGGCGACGCCGCCCTCCTCGGTGCGGGCGACGACGCCGCCGTCGTCGCGGCGGCCGACGGGCGGTTCGTCGTGACCACCGACCTGCTCGTGCACGGCCCCGACTTCCGGCTCGCCTGGTCGACGCCGTACGAGCTCGGCTGGAAGGCCGCGGCCACGAACCTCACCGATGTCGCGGCGATGGGCGCGCGGCCGACGGCGCTGGTCGTGGCCATCGCCGCCCCGCCCGCGACACCGGTGGCGGTGCTCGAGGGCTTCGCCGACGGGATGCGCGAAGGCCTCGCTGCGCTCGCCCCCGGCGCCGGCGTCGTCGGGGGAGACCTGTCGGCATCGGCCGTGCTCACGATCGCCGTCACCGCCTTCGGCGATCTCGACGGCCGTGCGCCCGTGCTGCGATCGGGTGCGAAGGTCGGCGACCTCGTCGCACACGCCGGCGCTCGGGGCGACGCGGCACGTGGTCTCGCGCTCCTCTTCGCCGAGGGCACGGATGCCGCGGGCGAGCCCGACGCGGCACGTGCTCACGAGGTGCGGGCGCGGCATCCCGAGCTCGTGCGCGCTCAGCTCGCTCCCGAACCGCCGGTCTCGGCCGGCGTCGTCGCCGCCGTCGCCGGGGCGACGGCGATGCTCGACGTCTCCGACGGGCTGGCGCGCGACGCCCGCCGCATCGCGGAGGCGAGCCGCGTCGGCATCGACTTCCACGCTGCAGCGCTCGCGCCCGACGTGCGAGTCGCGCTCGCCGGTGCGGAAGACCACGGCCTGCTCGCGACGTTCCCGGCCGCGACGCCCATCCCCGAGCCGTTCGAGCTGGTCGGAAGGGTGGTCGATGCGCCGGGCGAAGTCCTCGTCGACGGTGCGATCGCGGGCGCGGAGGGCTGGGACCCCTATTCGGGCTGGGACGGCCGCTCGGGGTGAGCCTCTGCCCACCAGAGCGTGGTCTCGCCGTAGTCGCGGCGTCGCCCGGGCTCGATGCCTGCCGGCCAGGTCGGTTCGGGCGACCGGGAGCTGCGCTCGACGACGACGACCGCGTCGGGCGAGAGGAGCGGCGCGAGCAGGGCGAGATCGCGGGCCAGCGCCGCTTCGTCGAGCTCGTACGGCGGATCGATGAAGACCAGGTCGAAGGTGCCGACCGCCGTTTCGAGGTAGCCGGCGGCCGAACGCATCGCCACTCGGACGCGCACCTGGCCCGGCCGGCCGCGCAGCGCCCGGGTGACGGCGTCGGCGTTCCTGCGGCACACCTCGGCAGCCGGCTTCGCACGCTCGACGAGCACCACCTCTGCGGCGCCCCGGCTCGCCGCCTCGAGCCCGAGCGCGCCCGACCCCGCGTAGAGGTCGAGCACGGCCGATCCCTCGATCGCGTCGCGGGCCTCGAGTGCAGAGAAGATCGCCTCGCGCACCCGGTCGCTCGTCGGCCTGGTGCCGGAGCGCGGCACGGCGATACTGAGGGAGCCGGCGGCGCCGGCGATGATGCGCGTCATGCTCAGGGCAGCCTAGCGAGGCTCGCGCAGCCTGTCATGCCCGAGCGACGGCCTTCCTCGCGCTGCCATGATTGACGGGTGGATGACTCGACAGACCGACTGCCCGCCGAACCGTCCAGACACCGGGGGGATGAACAGCAGATGATCGACCGGCTGTGGGACTTCAGTGACCCTGCAGCCAGTGAGGAGCGGTTCCGCGAGGCAGCCGACGACGATGAGCACACCGGGCATGTGCGCGCCGTGATGGCGACGCAGCTGGCGCGAGCGCTCGGCATTCAGGGCCGGTGGGCCGAGGCGTTCGAGGTGCTCGATGCGGCCGAGCTCGAAGGGATCTCGCCCGAGGACGCCGCGCGTGACGTCGCACGGGCCGCTGCAGAGGTGCGGGCGCGCGTCGCGATCGAGCGCGGGCGCATCCTGGCCGCCGACGCAGCGCGCCGGGCAGAGGCCGTCGTCGAGCTCACCCGGGGTGCGCGTGAAGCGGCATTGGCCGGATCGCCCTTCCTCGTGCTCGACGCGCTGCACATGCTGGCCCTGAACGACGCTGGTCACGAGGAGGAATGGGCATCAGAGGGGTTCGAGGTGCTCGCAGGATCGCGTGACCCCCGCGTGCTGCGCTGGGGCGTGGCCCTGCACAACAACCTCGGCTGGACGCTGCACGACGGGGGCAGGCCCGAGACGGCACTCGGCGAGTTCGAGCAGGCCGTCGAGGTCGCCGACCGCTACGGCACCGCCGAGCAGCAGCACGTGGCGCGCTGGTCGGTCGGCCGGTGCCTGCGCTCCCTCGGCCGCACCGACGAGGCACTCGAGGTGCAGCGCGAGCTCGCCAGGGCCCGGCCCGACGACCCCTTCGTGCAGGAGGAACTCGCCGCGCTGACGGGGGCGGAGCCTACGATCGAGGCATGACCGCAACGGATGCCGCGGGCGCCGGCCGGTTCACCCTCGACACGCGCCTCTCGGGCGCGCTCGGCGGGCGCACCGCGCAGGCGGTCGAGCGCGCGTTCGGATACCGCACGGTCGGCGAGATGCTGGCGCACTATCCGCGGCGCTATGCGCTCCGCGGCGAGCTCACCGCACTCGCGAGCCTCCCGCTCGATGAGAACGTCACGATCGTCGCAGAGGTACTCGAGGTTCGGGTGCGGCCGATGCGCCAGCGGCGCGGGTCGATCGTGGAGGCGAAGATCTCCGACGGCACCGGCATCCTGACGCTGACGTTCTTCAACCAACCGTGGCGAGAACACGAGCTTCGACCGGGGCGTCGCGGCATCTTCGCAGGCAAGGTCGGCGACTACAAGGGCAACCGTCAATTGGCGCACCCCGACTACGAGCTGTTCGACGACGACGTAGCGGTGGCGGTGGGCGACGCCGCGGCGAAGCGCTGGGCCGAGGCTCCCATCCCCATCTATCCGGCCACGAGCACGCTCGCGAGCTGGCAGCTCGCGAAGTCCGTCGCGTTGCTCCTCGACGGGCTCGGCCCGGTCGACGACCCCGTACCCGACTCGGCGCGTGGCAGCCGTTCGCTCCTGACGCAGCGCGACGCGCTCGAGAAGGTGCATCGTCCAGAGGTCGAGTCCGACTGGAAGACGGCACGCCGCACGCTCCGGTTCCTCGAGGCGTTCGTGCTGCAGACGGCGTTGCTCGAGCGGCGCGCGCAGCTGCGGGCGCACACGACCACGGCGCGGCATCCGTCGGCCGGCGGACTGCTCGAGCGCTTCGACGCATCGCTGCCGTTCTCGCTCACTGGCGACCAGGCGACGGTCGGCGCCGAGATCTCGGGCGACCTCGAGCACCCGGTGCCGATGAACCGGCTCGTGCAGGGCGAAGTCGGTTCGGGAAAGACCGTCGTCGCCCTCCGCGCGATGCTCGCGGTCGCCGACTCGGGCGGGCAGTCGGCGCTGCTCGCACCGACCGAGGTGCTCGCCGGCCAGCACCTGCGTTCGCTCGCCCGAATGCTCGGCCCCGACCTCGGGGCCGCCGTCATGCCCACCCTCATCACGGGCCAGCTGCCCGCGGCCGAGCGACGCAAGGCGCTCCTGCGCGCCGCAGCCGGCCAGGCGCGCATCGTGGTCGGCACGCACGCCCTGATCTCCGACGCGGTGTCGTTCGCCGACCTCGGGCTCGTCGTCGTCGACGAGCAGCACCGCTTCGGGGTCGAGCAGCGCGAGGCGCTGCGCCTGAAGGGGCAGCACCCGCCGCACGTGCTCGTGCTCACGGCCACGCCGATTCCGCGCACCGTCGCGATGACGGTGTTCGGCGACCTCGACGTGTCCACGATCCGGGAGCTTCCCGCCGGCCGAGCGGGCATCACGACGCAGGTCGTGCCACTGGCCATCCGCCCCGGGTGGCGCCCGCGGGTCTGGGAGCGGCTCGCCGAGGAGATCGAGCAGGGCCGGCAGGGATTCGTCGTATGCCCGGCCATCGAGCCGCGCGTGGCGGAAGACGATGGCGAGCCGCCGATCGTCGAGAACGGCGCGGCCGAACGCGGCGAGAAGGGCGGCGAGAAGACCGCCGAGAACGGCGGCGATGTCGCCACCGGCAATGGAGCGGCCGCGGCATCCGTCGCCTCGGTACTGGCCGAGCTCGTCGCGCACCCGAGGTTCGCCGACAAGCGGGTCGCGCCATTGCACGGGCGCATGAGCTCGGATGAGAAGGATGCCGCCATGCGCGCATTCGCGGCCGGCGAGCTCGACGTGCTCGTGGCGACGACAGTCATCGAGGTCGGCGTCGACGTGCCCAACGCGAGTGTCATGG
>DASSBT010000113.1:0-9532 GCA_035698465.1 Agromyces sp.
GTGTGCGGCGGCGATCGCGACGTCACGGTGCAGGATGTTCGGTGTGACGATGTCCACGAGGTCGACCTCGGGATGCTCGATCGCCTCCTGCCACGACGTGGCCCAGTGCTCGACACCATACTGTCGCGCAGCTGCACGTGCGCGCTCGGCATCGGGGTGCACGATGACGACGAGACGGGGCTCGAGGGCCACGTCGCCGAAGACCGGGCGCACGTTCCGCAAGGCCATCGAGTGCTCTTTCGCCATGAGGCCGTCGCCGATGATGGCGACTCCCACGGTGCTGCGGGACTGCGGCATCTTCGCTCCTTCGTCAGTGGTGGGGCCGCACCGAGTCGATGCGGCCCCACCGGTTGATGTCAGAACCGCGTTACATCGCCGGTTCGTTTTCGTCGACGTTCGAGGCATCGACGACGGTGTTCTCGAGCGGCACCATCTCGTCGACCGTCTCACCCTGCATCACGGCGATGAGCGTCTCGATGGCGAGCTCGCCGTTGCGGAACGGCGGCTGGATGATGGTGCTGTACTGCGTCCCCGCCTTGATCGACTCGAATGCGCCCTTCTCGCCGTTGATGCCGATGATGAACGGGGTGATGCCGAGGCCGCTCTCGGCGAGTGCCTGCTGGAAGCCCTTCGCCATCGTGTCGTCCTCGGCGTAGACGCCCTTGATCTGGTCGCCGAACTTGGTCAGCAGGTCGCGCGAGGCGACGAGTGCCTTCTGCTGGTCGAAGTCGGCGTTCACCGTGGCGAGCACCTCGAGCTTCGAGCCGGATGCCTCGAGCTCGTCCATGAAGCCGCCGGTCCTGGCGATCTCGGTGCCGTTGCCGGCCTGGCCCGCGATGATGACGACGCCACCCTCGCCGCCGAGCGCCTTCTCGAGCTGCTGCGCGCTGATCTTGCCCTGGTCGTACTTGTCTGCACCGACGAAGGATTCGATGAGGGCCATCGAGTCCTCGCCGGTCGTGGTGTCGATCGCGACGACGGGGATGCCCTCCTGCTCGGCCTTCAGGAGGCCGGGAAGGTAGCTGTTGTCGTCGAGCGGCCAGAGCAGGATGCCGTCGACCCCACGCGCGACACAGCTGTCGAGCTGCTCGGCGCCCGTCTGGGGCGAGAACTCCTCGCTCACGATGGTGAGCTTGACTCCCGCGGCATCCGCCGCGGCCTGGGCGCCCTCGTTGGCTGGGGTGACGTACGGGTGCGAGTTCGCTGCCGTGATGTAGCAGATCTCCTTGCCCTCGACGCTGCCGGTGTCGCCGTCGGCGGAGGCTGCGCCTCCTCCTCCTGACGAGCACCCGGTGAGCGCGAGCGCGAGGGCGGCGGCGGCCGACGCCGCCACGACGATGTTCCGACGAATGGTCATGCTTCCTCCTGTATTCCTCTTGGTGTTGGTGGTTCCACCCGAGCGCGTCTGAGCGTTCGGGAAGTGGGCCGGCCGTCGTCGCTGACGAGTCGATCGAGCGTGATCAGCACGATGAGCAGGACGCCGGTGTAGATGGCTTGCGTGTAGGCGGGTACGCCGTTGAACTCGAACATCATGGTCAGCGCCCCGAGCGCGACCACACCACCGAGGGTGGCCAGCGATGAGCCGCGTCCGCCCTCCAGTCGGGTGCCGCCGATCACCACGGCGGTGATCGCCGGAATGAGCATGACCGCCCCGGCGACCGGTGAGCCGGTCGCCGTGCTGAGCGATTGCAGTACGCCGGCCGCTCCGGCGAAGAGGCCTGAGATGAGGAAGGTCGTGACGATGTAGGCGTTCGAGCGGATGCCCGCGGACTTCGCCGCCGCGGCATTGCTGCCCACGGCATACAGGTTGCGTCCACTCGGAGTGAACCGCAGCCAGATGAACATCAGGATCGCGGCTGCCACGAACATGGCAGAGCGAGGAGTGAACACGGCGAGCAGGTCCCCGGTGAGCGGGATGCCGAAGATGGGATCCGGCGAGCTGACCGGCTGTGAATCCGTGAGCAGCAGTGCCAGCGAGGCGAAGATCAGCAGCGTCGCCAACGTCGCGACGAGCGAGCTGATCTTGAAGATCACGACGATCGCGGCGTTGATCGCCCCGATCAGGACGCCCACGCCGAGACCCGCCAGCGCGGCCGGAATATTGCCGATGACTGGTTGCAGCGCGATGGTCGTGATGCCGGCCATCGAGAGGATCGAGCCGATCGACAGGTCGATCTGCCCCGCGATCAGCACTGGCGTCAGGCCGAGGGCGAGGAAGCCGACGACCGTCGCACGGTTGAGCACTGACTGCAGCGTGTCGACCGAGAAGAAGTCCCCGATCGTGATGCTGCCGAAGATCGCGACGAGCACCAGCAGCACGAGCAGGCGATACCGCACCGCAGCCCGTCCGGCCGTGCGGAGATCGAGTTGCCTCATTCCCGGCCTCCCTTCCGGCGGAAGTACACATCGATGCCGACCGCGATCACGACGATGGCACCAGTCACCAACCCGGTCGCCTGCGTAGGGAGCCCTCCGAGGATGATGAGGTTGCCGATGAGCGCCGTGATGATGACGCCACCAACCGTCCGCAGGACGCTGCCGCTCCCACCGAAGAGGCTCGTTCCGCCAATGACCACTGCCGTGATCGCGACGAATTCGTAGCCGGTGCCGATGATCGGCCGCGCCTGACCGTTGCTGAGCGCGAGGAGCACGCCGCACAGGCCCGAGAGGAGGCCGGTGAGCACGAACGCCCCCGCTTTGGTGAATCTGACCGGTACCGCGCTGGCCTCGGCCGCCTGGTAGTTGCCGCCGACTGCGAGATTCCAACGCCCGAATGCGGTTCGGGAGAGCACCGGTGTGAGGATCAGTGCCGCGATCGCGAAGATCCACACCATCACCGGGATCTCCAGCATGCTGCCCTTGACGAAGTCGGCGAGCGGGCTCGGTTCGCCGTAGACGATGCCACCGCCGATGAGCTGTTGGCTGAGACCGAGCAGCACGGCGCCCGTGCCGAGTGTCGCGATGATGGGGTTGATCCGGAGATACCCGATCAGTAACCCGTTCACCACGCCGCCGATCGTCGCAACGAGGAGTCCGAGCCCGGCCGCCGCGAACGGCCCGGCGAACGACTGCGCACCGAGTGTGACGAGCGCACCCATGGCGACATTCGCCGGCACCGAGAGGTCGGCCAGGCCGCCGCAGACGGCGACGAAGGTCATGCCGAGCGCTACCAGACCGACGGCGGCGTTGGCGTTGAGCACGTTCACGAGATTCGAGACTGTGAGGAACGAGGGGGAGACGATCGCGCCCACCACGAGCAGGGCGACGATCGCGATCGGAACGCTGAGCGTGCTGAAGAGCGTGCCTGGCGCCGACACTCGAGTGGTCGACGCGGTCGATGTCGCGGTCATGCGGCCACCTGCCCCGTCGCCGCGCGCATGACGCCCTCTTCGGTTGCATCCGCTCGTGCGATCTCGTCGACGAGGAGACCCTCGTGCAGTACGAAGATGCGATCGCACACCGCGAGCAGTTCTGGCAGCTCCGAGCTGATCATGAGCACGCCTCCGCCGTCTCTGGCGAACTCGCCGATGATCTCGTGGATGTCGGCCTTGGCGCCGACGTCGACGCCGCGGGTGGGTTCATCGAGGATGAGCAGATCGGGTTTCGCGAGCAGCCACTTGCCGAGCACGACCTTCTGCTGGTTGCCGCCACTGAAGGCGTTGAGCGGACGTTCGATCTGGGGCGGATTCACCTTCAACCGATCCACGAGCGATCGCACGATCGCGCGCTCGCGCCGAGCGAAGATGACCACGCCTTGAGCGATGCGCTGGATCACGGGAAGCGTGAAGTTCTCACGCACGGACAGCCCGGGGATGATTCCCTGGCCCTTTCGGTCCTCTGGCACCAGGGCGATGCCGGCTGACCTGCCCTTTCGGGCATTCCGCACTCTGATGACCTCACCCCGCAGCTCGATCTCACCGGCATCGATCGGGTCGAGTCCGAAGATCGCGCGAGCCACTTCGGTGCGGCCCGAACCCACGAGGCCCGCAAGGCCCACGATCTCGTGTGCGCGCACGTCGAGTGTCACGTCGGCGAACTGTCCCTCACGAGAGATACCCCGAACGGCCAACACGCGCTCCCCCGGTTCGAGGTCGAGCTTGGGGAACATCTCGTTCAGGTCGCGGCCGACCATGAGCCGGACCATGTGATCGGGGGTGACGCCGGCGACATCCCGCGTCTCGATGTGGCGACCGTCGCGGAGCACGGTCACGCGGTCGCCGATCTCCATGACCTCCTGCAGACGGTGGCTGATGTAGATGACGGCGATCCCGGCGCGTCGCATCCGGTCGATCACGTCGAAGAGGACCCGGGTCTCCTTCTCGCCGAGCGACGAGGTCGGCTCGTCGAAGACGACGATCGACGGCTTGTCGGCCATGACCTTGGCGATCTCCACGAGCTGCTGCTGGCTGATCGACAGGTTCCCCAGGCGACTGGCTGGGTCGATGTCGGCCTGGAGCTCACCGAGGACGTCCTTCGCCCGCTGCGTGACGGCACGGTGGTCGACGAACGGCCCGCGGCGAGGCATCCCGCCGAGACTGATGTTCTCGGCGACCGTCAAATCGGGCACGAGGTTGAGCTCCTGATAGATCATGCCGATTCCGCGGTCTCTGGCCTCGCGAGGATTCCAATGGCCGACCCGAACGCCGTCGACTTCGATCTCACCTTCGTCGGGCTGGTAGAAGCCGGCGAGGATCTTCATGAGCGTGGACTTGCCCGCACCGTTCTCGCCGACGATTGCGTGCACCTCGCCGGCACGCACCTCGAGCTCGACGTCCTGCAGCGCCTTCACGCCGGGGAACGACTTCGAGATGTTCGTCATGCGCAGCGCGATGTGATGCGCCTCGGTCATACTGCTGCCTCCTGTCGGGAACCCGCGCGATCGATCTCGACGCGCCGCAGGCGAAACTCCACCGAGTACTCCACGCTCGCACCGGGCGCGAGGAGGGGCAGCTGGCCCGCCGCCCGCGCAGCCGCGCGGCCGTACACGTTCGGGGTGTTGGCGGGTTCGATGCCGAGCACATAGTGGCCCTGCCCGACCATCTTCCACTGGTACAGGCACGGCAACTGCGCACCGGAGATGGCCAGTGCGAACTCCAATCCATTCCGAGGATTCGCGACGACGACCTCGACCACCTCTTCGGTCTCCAGCTCGTGCACGAACACCTGCTCGCGGAAGCCGGCGACCGGCGGGCCGACCTTCGAGCGAACGTCCAAGCCGCGTTCGGCATCCGCATCGCGCGGCGTCGTCCGGCTCGCGGGAACCTTCACCGTCGTGTCGTCCCCGAGCAGGGGCCAGCCGAGGTTCATGTGGTACAGCACCATGATCGGCTGCTCGTGGAACGACTCGTTGGTGACGGTGTCATCGATGCGAACGGTGTCGGAGCCGGCGGCCGTCGTGATCCGGCGACGAAGTACGAGGTTTTCGCCGAAGACCGCGGATTGCCGAACCACTCCTTCCACGATGATGCCCTCTGGCGTGGCCTCGGCCCGCACGACTGTGGCCTTCTGTGCACCGATACGACCGTGCTGCCCGAGCACCTCGCCGGCATCCACACTCGGCGGGCCGAAGGTATCGAGGCCGCAGGTGGCGAGCAGTCCGCCGCCGAAGGTGCGCAACCAGCCGTTGCCCTCCGGCTCGTACGCCTCCGGCGCGGTGATGCCGGCCGGCGCGATCCACGCGACCGGTACCCCGTCTACCGTGACCTGACCGAGATCCATGCCACGGTCGGGATGGACGTCCACTTCGATTCCGCCGCCGTTCACGAGTCGCAGCCGACGGGCGCCTCGAGCCGCGCCGTCCGCCTCGATGAACGAATCGACCCGCACGACCTGCGCGAGGGATCCGATCCGCTCGCGCAGCGCCGCGCCGTGTGCACCGAAGATTTCAGGCATGCAGCCCCAACTCCGCGTTTCCGGGACCGAAGTGCTTGAGGATGACGAGGTCGTCGGTGCTCGATCGGTTGCTGATCCGCACGCCTGCCGTCGCCGCCTCCTCCGAGACGAAGAACTCGTCCTGGCTGAGCTGTCCGAATCTCAGGAGCGTCGCAGCCGACACGTCGTGGGCACCGAGCGTTCCATGGCCCTGCACGACGATCGTGCCGTACGCGTCGGTGTCGGTGATGGTGACCGTCTGCCCGGGTCGCACAGTCAGTTCCTTTGCACTGAAGTGGGGCGATCGGAAGACGACCCACTTCTCGCTGTAGGCCGCCTCACCGTCGGCCGCCGACTGCGCCGTGGAGTACGGCCGCATGAATCGGTTGCTGACGAAGTGGGGATCGACGTTGAGCTCCCATTCGAGCAGGCCGACGACGAAGTCGAGATCACCCCGATTCGCTTCTGGCACGTCCTTCCAGAGCAGTTCCTCGGGAACCTCCCGGTTGTTGCTCCACGATTCACACATGCAGAAGACGTCGCAGGCTGCCTGCGGTTCGTACGTGCAGACACTCGCGGGTGCGTGCAGCACGCCTGCGGGGATGTCCCATCCGGTGCCGAGCTGCGTCCGGTAACCGAGCGACAGGTCGGTGATGCGGTTGTCGCCGCCGTCGGCGAATCGAGCCAGGCGTTCCTTGACCTGATCCTTCGTAACCTCGGCCTGGAAGCCCAGGAATGAGATGGGCTGGTCACCGAGGTGGTTGTTCATGTGGGGCGAGTAGTAATACGCCTCGGGCTTTCCGGGCTTGTCGACGAGCGCCGCCTTCTCGTCGGTGTGGTGAACGTGGAACGGCAGCGCCTGCTGGTTGTCGAAGAACTTCGAGTACATCGGCCACTTCTGGTGGCGATCCCAGAGTCGCGACCCGATCAGGCGCCCCTTGTGGTGGCTGACGAACTCGTCGAACGGCAACAGGGCTCCACCATCGGGATCGACGACGAGACTGAGGCCCTCGTGTTCACCGGTCTTGGGGCCGTTGTCTGCGCGAACTGCGGAGGCGAGCCAACGCTCGTCGACACCGCCACGTCCCTGCTCGAACGGAAAGTAGTCGTCGGGGTGCAGTCGAATGCGACGGCCGGGCGTGCAGAATGCCCTCGGCACCCACGCCGGTGCGAAGCGGACGATTCCTTCGCCGGCGTCGAGGGCCCTGTCCATTCCGGATGCCGTCGCCGCCACACTCTCGTACGCGCCCTCTGCCATGTGTGCCGCTCGCTTTCGCTCTGGAGGCTGCGCACGGAGCGGCGGGCCTCGATGCCGTGGTCATGTGTGGTTCAATGAACCAGTGTTCAGTGAACCTATCACCGGGTCAGCGACGTGTCAACGTCACCCCGAGACCATCCGCCAGCCGCGGAAAACCGCGCTTGGCACTTGTCGCGGTTGAGACATCGTGTTCGCTGTAACATGAACGATCACTATCGCGAGGAGTCCGATGGCCACGAATGGGACGGTGAAGGCGCAAGAGCGCCGTGCGGCCATACTCACGACACTGAGGCGCGACGGCGCGGTGCAACTCGATCGCGTCGCTGCCGAACTCGGCGTCTCCGCCATGACTGTGCGCCGTGACCTCGATGAGCTCGAGGCCGAAGGCCTGCTTCGGCGGGTTCGCGGCGGAGCCGTGCTGTTCGCCGGCCCTCAACCGTTCGGCGAGCGGCAGGCAGTTCGCTCGCGAGCGAAGGAGGCGATCGCCGCGAAGGCAGCCGCGCTCATCCCACCGTCGGGATCCATTGCGCTCGATGCGTCATCGACGGCCGGCACCGTCGGCAAGACGATCGGACCTCGGTCGGGCCTCACGGTCGCGACGAACTCCCACGACAACTTCAGTCGGTTGCGATCGGCACAGGGCGTGACTCCAGTGCTCGTCGGGGGCGAAGCGGAGGAGACCACGGGCAGCTTTGTCGGCCTGATTGCCTGCCAGGCCGCCTCATCGATGCTCTACGAGCGCTTCTTCACCTCTGCATCGGCCGTGGATGCCGAGCACGGAACCTCGGAGGTGTCGCTCGCCGAGAGCCAGGTCAAGCGGGCCTTCGCGGAGCGTGCTCGCGAGGTGATCCTCTGCGTGGACTCGTCGAAGCTCGGACACCAGTCGGTCGCCCTCGGGTTCGCGTTCGATGAGATCGCGGTCATGATCACGGAACTCGCGCCGACCGACCAGCGCCTCTCGCCCTATCGCGACCTCGTCGAGATCCGATGACTCCTTGCAGAATCCAGTTACTTGTTGTTATCTTCACAAGAACGAACAATTCCGTTCATGAACGGTGTGAGGAATCCACATGACGAACCAGGCTGCTGCCGACCTGATCGCGCGGTCGAACCGCCTCGGCGCCGATCCGAAGAACACGAACTACGCAGGCGGCAACACGTCGGCCAAGGGCACCGAGACCGACCCCGTCACGGGCGAGCCGATCGAACTCATGTGGGTGAAAGGCTCAGGCGGCGATCTCGGCACGCTCACCGAGCAGGGCCTCGCCGTGCTTCGACTCGACCGGCTCCGTGCCCTCCAGGACGTCTACCCCGGCGTCGAGCGTGAAGACGAGATGGTCGCGGCGTTCGACTACACACTGCACGGCAAGGGCGGCGCGGCGCCGTCGATCGACACCGCCATGCACGGCCTCGTAGACGCCGCGCACGTCGACCACCTGCACCCCGACTCGGGCATTGCGATCGCCACGGCGGCCGACGGAGAAGAGCTCACGAGTAAGATTTTCGGCAACAGGGTGGTGTGGGTGCCGTGGCGCCGCCCGGGCTTCCAGCTCGGCCTCGACATCGCTGAGATCAAGGCGAAGAATCCGCAGGCGATCGGCTGCATCCTCGGCGGCCACGGCATCACCGCGTGGGGCGACACGTCGGAGGAGTCCGAGCGCAACTCGCTCTGGATCATCGACACCGCCGCCGCCTACATCGCCGAGCACGGCAAGTCCGACCCGTTCGGCGCGGTGCTCGCCGGCTACGAGCCGCTCGAGGCATCCGAACGGCGCGCGAAGGCGGCGGCGCTGGCCGCGACGATCCGCGGCCTCGCGAGCCACGACCGCCCGATGGTGGGTCATTTCACGGATGCCCCCGAGGTGCTCGAGTTCCTCGCCCGCGCCGAGCACCCGCGGCTCGCCGCGCTGGGCACGAGCTGCCCGGACCACTTCCTGCGCACCAAGGTCAAGCCGATGGTGCTCGACCTTCCCGCTGACGCCGACGTCGAGACATCCGTCTCCCGACTGAAGGAGCTGCACGAGGCCTACCGCGCCGACTACCAGGCGTACTACGACGCGCACGCCGTGGATTCGACGGGCTCAGCCACCGGATCGCCCGCGATCCGCGGCGCCGACCCGCTGATCGTGCTCATCCCGGGCGTCGGCATGTTCAGCTACGGCGCGAACAAGCAGACCGCTCGCGTCGCCGGCGAGTTCTACGTCAACGCGATCAACGTGATGCGCGGCGCCGAGGCGCTCTCGACCTACTCCCCCATCAGCGATGCCGAGAAGTTCCGCATCGAGTACTGGGCGCTCTCGACCATCACCGCGGTCGCCCCTCGCCGCACCGCATCGGCGACGAACCGGTGGCCGTCCGCCTGCGAGCCGCGCACCGCGACATACAGCATGCCGGGGCGGATCG